>JAGLCH010000318.1 GCA_023146355.1 Bacteriovoracaceae bacterium
GTTTTTAAATCAAAGTTGAAAGCCAATAAAGATGATGTGCCACTACTCCGGCCACAATTCCACCAATGGTATGAGAGATAAGGGCCTTTGAGGTCAATTCTCTAAATCCCATGGCATCAAGCATAGCAGTGTGAGTGGATAGATACCCCGACCAGCACATCCCCATTGCAGTGAAAACAGCAATTTCATTGGCACCAATGATCCCCTTTTCAAGAAATGCCGGAACCAAGGATAATGATGCACCAACAGCACCGAGAGCAGTGATAGGAAACGCAATTGCTTCAGGAGTGGTGAAACCAAATAAAAAGTGAAAGGGAACAGCAAATAACTCTCCAATCAAAGGAAGAAGAGGAACCCCTTCGTAGGCAAGTCCCTGATAACCGATTGAAACGTTTTTTGGGCCAAAAGTAAAAAGCAGAACAACCGTACAAATGATGAGAACGCCAGGGATAATTGAAAGGCCAGTCTCTACACCTTTCTTACCTCCATCTAAAATCGCATTTAAAAAGCGCATAAAGACCCCAGGTTCCTCCCCTGCAATAAATTGATCTTCAACATCAGGCATATCAATTTCGTCTTCATCCCAATTTTCTCGAACATGAGTTCTAATGAGTTTCTGCATGATACGAGTAGAAACCATTGCCCCCATAATCGCGCCACAAAAACCGATAACAGCAGGCTTAAAATGCCCCTGCCCCATCATGAAAGTCATAACAACGAGACCCATACCAAATGCAGTACCAAAATTAGTAAGCGATACAAACTGGGTGGGCCTAAAATATTTACGGAAGTGGTGAGAACTCGCAAGTGAAATGATTGCAGGATTGTCAGAGAAAAAAGTCATAACAGCACCAAGAGACGCGACTCCAGGTAAATTAAAAACAGGCTTCATTAGAGGATTTAAAATTTTCTCAAAGATACGGATAACACCAAACTCCATCATCAAGTTACCAAAGGCACCTGCTAAAACAGTGATCGACATAATATAAAAGACAGTATTGAGCAATAGATCATGGGCCGTTGCCATAATTGTGGACAACATATTTTTAACACCCATGGCATGGCCAATATAACCAAAGATACCAAAGAAAATGACAATAAAAACTAAACTTTCGATTCGCCTTTTGCTGAGATTCATTCTAGTTCCCCCACTAAAACATTGCTATTCATGCCCTAATTCTGACCTAAGATATACATAATGTGTATAAAAAAAATGTCCTTTTGGGGAATATTAGAAGACGGTCTACCAGTCATAATAATAATAGGTGACCGTCTTATGGGAATACTTTACTTTGTCTTTGGAACTAGCTGGGTCACACAGTGAATCGATCCACCAGCGCGGATAGAACTGTCTGAATTAATGGGATAAACCTTTACTCCAGGCATAGCATCTTCATATGTTTTTGCTGCAGATTTTACTTCTTTTAAAGCACTACTGTAGGACGGCATCATAACAATATTGTTTACAATGAGAGAATTGGTAAAAGTGTACCAAGTTCCTCCACTAGACCATGCCTTAGTTCTTACAATCTTGTAGTCATTTCCATAAGGTGTCTTAATTGACTTAAAGTACTTTAAGGCCTCTTCTGTAGCTTTTTTGAATTTTTTTGAAGTCGTTTTTGCGATCATCACCGTTTCATCATCAAGTAATTTTACAAACATATCGATGTGTCCTGTGCCATCCGCAGGTTTTCCAGGAGATCCAGCGTATTCAACCACATGGATTTTTTTTACGTTATAGTACTCACGAAGTAGAGAGTCCACTTCTGCCTTAGACTTATTTTTATTCCAAAGATATGTTCTGTTGGTCATAAACAGGTTACCTTGAGTATCAACCATCATATTCCCACCATCTAAGATGAGATCCATTTTATAGATATCTACTCCCTTTTTATTTCCCAAACACTCTGGCATGCGATCATCGCTTCTGCGGTACTGCCAATGACGGTAAACTGAATCAACAATTCCCAGTTCGTTTCCATCTTCAGAAATAGTAAAAGGCCCGTAATCACGAACCCATACCGAATTAAGCGAACAACTGTAGTTTGAGTATTTTGAATTATCAGCACCACTTACTGAACCCGGTCCAGAAACGGACCAAACCTCAGCATTTCCGTGCTTAGTTACAGTACGCGCAATCTCTTTGAGCATAGAGGTGTAGGACACCCAGCCAAGAACTACAGCACTTGCAGGTTCATATTCTGCAGGGATACGAAAACGCTGTGGTGGTGAATTTTGATTCCCCTTCTCTAACGAGCGAGTATGCACCTTGATAGTTTCTTGTGAATGATCAATCCAATTTGGTAATGGTAACTGTGATGCCATAGCATTAACTGAAATTGCCAAGCATGATAATAGTATAAATTTATTCATCAAATTTGCCCCCAAATGACTTTAATATTAAACTTACAACAATGATAAACGGAAGCTCCAAACAGCGCCAACCAAGCAAAAACATCGACATCTAAAGCACTGGAATCACGTATGAAGATCATTTTATTTGCCATAACCCTCTTGTTTACTGCTCATTTGTTGGGTGCGCCCGACCCAATGGTTCGTGATAACGTCACTGGTTTTGAGCTAACTGATCTTGATAATGGGCGAATTAAAGAGTCAAAAAATGGCCATAAACTGATGATTCCAGCATCCACTACTAAGCTCTTAACAGGGGCATATATTCTTGAAGGCCTTGGTGGAAATTATAGATTCTCAACTAATTTGGCCATTGATGGAAAAATTAAAGACGGCGTTCTAATCGGCAACCTTTATCTTGTAGGTAATGGCGACCCAATGTTCAGCGCCGGAGATATGCTCAATATGGCGTTAAAGCTAAAGGCACAGGGAATCAAAAAGATTACAGGTAGTTTCTTTTTTGATGAATCACTTTTAAAGCATATAGATCAAGTTGCACCTGCGGGAGATCTCGACACAACAGATAACCCTGGAATCAGTGCACTTTCATGTGAGTTCAATCGCTTTAAGCTCTACAGTAAAGGGAAAAAACTAATTCCATCTCCCTCTCTTTTGCAACTCAAAGGAAAGTGGGTTGAAGAAGATTTTCCGGTCGATACAAATAATGAACGAGCTGATGGCACAATCGATAATTGGAAGCTAAGTAAAAAAAGAGAGTACCGATTTCCTCTTCACTTACCTGTTAAAAATCCTGCCCCATACACGGCACAATACTTTGCAATGCTCGCAGCTCAGGAAGGGATAACACTTCCCACTCCAACTCCAGGAATAACTCCAAGTTCTGCAAAGACTATTGTGACACACAAAAGTATCACTGCAATTGAACTGGTTGATCTCAACTTGGAATACAGCAATAACCTTTTAAGTGAGTTGATGTTAATTGCTGCAGTAAAAAAAAGAACAGGCATAGCAGTAAACCTCAAGCAAGCAGGATCAGAACTAGTGCGCTGGCTGATTCAATTTACTGGAGATAAGGACTGGGCAAAATCAAAGTTAGTTAGCGGATCAGGCCTCAACCATGGCAATCAATTCTCTCCCCACTTACTGACAAGTTTTCTTTATAAGATGAGAAACAAAAGTTATGGGGATAAATATTATAGAAGTATCCTTTCCATCTCAGGGCAAAAGGGCTGGCTCTATAAAAGAATGGACACCCCTGAAATGGCCTATAAGGTATGGGCAAAAACGGGAACTCTTAATTATGCAGGGGGACTTTCTGGATATCTCTACGCAAAAAGTGGTAAAAGGTATGCCTTTACAATCTTAACAACGAACTTCAAAATGCGTGAAGCAATTGCTAGCGGTACTCCTAAAAAGAGAAAGAAGCTTGAAGACCAAGCGCGAACGTGGAAAAACAATATCCGAAAAAAGCATGATCACCAAATTAAAAAATGGATTAGAGAGCTATAATGAAAAAAATTAAGGGATTTATTTTTGACCTAGATGGAACGATCGCCAGTACCTCAAGAGTCATTTACGAAGCATATCAAAGGGCACTTCTTCCATGGGGAAAGGAGCTTAATAAATCTGAGATTGAAAGTATTCGCACAAAAAAGGCCGAGTGCCTTTTTGAAGACTGGGGACTTTCACCATCGGAAAATCTTAAAGTTGTTGAAAAGATGAATGACTACTGCAAAGAAAATGTTCATAAAGTAGAAATTTTTGATGGAATTCCAGAACTGCTAAGTTTTATTTCAGAGTATAATTTACCTCTTTCAGTGTGGACCGGAAGAGCACAAGAAGCGGCAAAAGATGTTCTAAATGGACATAACCTGATTCAGCATTTTAGTCCTATCTATGGGTCAAATAATGTTTCAATTAATAAACCCCACCCTGAGGGGATTATTAAAATTTCTACAGACTGGAATATTCCCTCTGAAAATCTAGTAATCATCGGAGACCACGATCATGATATCATGGCGGGAAAAGAAGCAGGGTGCATTACCGTTAGGGCAGAGTGGAGGGCACTCAACCCCTCTCACATCAAAAAATGTGAAGCAGACTACACCTTTTCAACACCATATGAATTTATTGATTGGCTGAAAGATTATTCTTCCTGATCAACTTCAGATCCAAGCAGTTCATTTAAAGCTGAGCGTAAAAGAGCTGCTTCTTTCATCGCCTTCACTTTCTGCTGTCCATCAAATTTAGGATCGGTATCTAAGAATTGCTGAAGCTCTTTACCCAGTTTTCTAAAAGTTTTACCAAAATCCTTAAAGTATTTCTCAGAAGGATTTAAATTCCTAAGATTGGAAAGAGCTGTAGCAAAGCCCTCTTCAATAGTCTCTTTTACTAAAATACGAGTACCGGGTGAATCTAAATCCTGCTCAACAACAACAGAGAGAATATCATTCTGGGTTGTTTTATCGAGCTTAGAAATGTGAGTTGCCTGAGATCCATTTATCTCTCCGACTTCACGTGCTTTTTTCACTCTAGATGATGAATCAATATCCCTGCGAATCGCAGTTCTAACAGAAGCTGGGCTCGAGCCAATTTTCTCTGCGACTTCCATAACAAAAGGTTTTTTTCCAGTCTCTTGCATTAGGGCCTCAAGTTGATCGACCTCAAGAGGATTATTCAGATCCTCAGCAACTTCAGGATAAAGCTCTTCATAGATATCCTTGGCGCGACGAAGTACAGCTTCAAATTCAACTCCGCTCAACTTCTGCCGCACAATATTTTCTTCAATTGAAATAAGCTCCTGCTCCAACGGACTGCGATCAACAACCATAACAGGAACTTGCTGAATACCAAGTTCACTAAGGGCCGTGTAGCGCCTCCCTCCTGCCAGTAATTTATTATCTTTGTTGATAACAAGCGGATGAATCAGACCAATATTCTCAATACTATTCATTAGTGTTTCAACATCATCATTAAGACGAAGGTATTTATTCTCAACAACAATATCTTCAATTGAAATGGTCTTCATTAAGATCTCCTGGGGACAAAATAAATAGGCCCGTGAATAATATCCACGGGCCTATTGAAAGTAAAATTTAAACATTAGAATTAAGCAGAAATTTTGAGGTGTCCTTCAGAGGTATCCTCTTCGCCTTTGGCATCCCCTAACTTTGTAAGCTTCTGATTTTGCTGATCGACTAACAGACGGTCAATTTCTATGATCAGTGATTCCATATCATTTTTAGAGAGTGCTGCGTTAGCATCAACCTCGACACACTTAAGCATCATTTGTTGAGAGATGAGAGATGAGAGAATAAGAACTGGAAGCTGTGGATACTTTTCTTTGACCTTCTTGCAAAGAGTTAATCCGTTCATCTGAGGCATCTCAATATCGGTAACCATAAAAGTAAAGACTTCCCCTGCTTCCTCTTTTTTGAGATTTCGGTCCATCAATACATCGTAGGCCTCTCCCCCGTCACAACAGATAGTAACATTTGGAAAGTGATGCTTCTTAAAAACATAGGCCAATTTTTT
>JAGLCH010000319.1 GCA_023146355.1 Bacteriovoracaceae bacterium
GGGGTTTAGTTCCAGCACACCTTTGTATACACGGCGCATCATATTGATCCAAAATGGCCACTGTCAAAAGGTAGAGGTTTAGAGTGCCAAGAACAATCACGAAAAATATGCTTTGCCACTGTAATCATCATCATTATACTATCTACTCTAACTAGGGATAAGAAACTAAGGTCTCGATAACTTTATTCATAAAATTGCATTATGTCGAAAACAAGTCCAAATTATCGCGTGCTTTTACCTCTCCTTTTTGTGGTGGGCGGTGGTATCGCGACTATTTTTCACAACTATCCCGGGCTTTTTTCAGAAGCACATTCCACTACCAATATTTTAGTTGAGCAATCCAAGGCTCCCAATATTTATCTGATCACTGAGCCCAACACTCCAGAGATCTGCTATCGCTCTGATCGCCGGAAGGCCACCATGCGAAGAAGTGACTTAAAGCGCGGAGGAACGTTGGGAATCTGTCGTAAAATAGAGAGCAGTGGCCCATCAAAATGGTTCTTTGCCAGCGAGAAAGAGAGCTTTTCCCTTATCCCGATTAATGAAATCGCTGACCTCACATATCCCCACGCCTATCGTCAGGTGAGAAAACTCCACAAGTGGTATCTCCCTAAAATCGGATGGGTGAATCTATTCGTCAATCGTCTCTATGTTGGTGCCTACCTCAAAATAGACCTTTCAAAATTAAAAGGTTTTGAGTTTTGGCAAATTGATGGTGAGAAACTCTACACTTTCGATAACAGTATAATGAACGGCGGAGAACGTTTCTTTGAATACCTCAGTGACAAGAAAATTAAAAAGATTTCGATTCCAGCAGAAGTAAAAATGCTGCTATCGATTCGCCCCTCTGTCATGGCGATTTCAGGAAGCAATGAGCTACTTGAGCTCCCCCTTCCCTACTCCTTGGCACAATTTAATCCGGAACTTGTGGCAAAAAAGAGTGAAGTACTCTCCTCACTTCTGAATGACTATTCTAAAATAGAGATGAATCACTCCCTACTAACAGTAAAACTAAAAAAATATGCTGAAAAAATAGAAAAACTTTTGTCGACTCATTTGACTCGTTACCCTAATATTTCCCCCAAGGCTCCTGGCACCTGGGGGGAGAAATGAGTAGGCCACAAAGGGATGAGCTAAAGTATTATTTAAGTTGGGAAAAGAAACGCGCTTTTTTAAGTCGCATAGAGCAGGCCTTAGAAAAAGACAGCTACTCCGATGAGCGAGCTTCGACCCCAATTTTAAGTCTGTATTACGACTCTCCACACTTTCACTTTTACCACGAAAAGCACGATGGGGTTCCCTATCGTAACAAGGTGAGAGTTCGCACTTACGACTATAACTTTGAGGGCGAAAAACTTGCCTTCATTGAAGTGAAGAAAAAGATTTTTGAAAAAGTTCAAAAGATTAGAATAAAAAAGAAAAAATTCACTGTGGAAAATCTTGATCCCACCACTTGGGAATTTGACAGTGAATCTGAAGGGCTCTTGGGTAAAATCATTGAGCGCTATAATATCATTCCTGCAGTTCAGGTTTTTTACACTCGCGAGGCCTATGTTGGGGCCCACGACAGTGACCTGCGCATCACATTTGATTCTCTGATAACGGCACTTCATCCCTTCGAGGATCTGGTTCGTGATGACTTGATTCGTCCAGATAGAATGCTGATTCCCGAAGATCACTACATTTTAGAAATTAAAGCTACGGAAAAGATCCCAGGTTGGATCACCGATATCATCGCGGAGTTTCAGTTAAAACAAACTCCGTTTTCCAAGTACACCACTGCTGTGGAAAAACTTAACTTATTAGAAATGGTACCTGAAGTTGGAGTATACGAACTATGAGTGATTTTCAATTTGCTATCGAAAAGATTTTAAAAAACGCGAACCCCATTTTTTCCTTCTGGGACATGCTGATCGCCATGACTCTCACCACAATACTGTGTTGGATTTTGAGCTTAGTATATCGTAAAACCCATCGCGGTAACTCCTACTCCCAGTCCTACTTCGTATCGCTATTTTTAGTGGGAATCACCACCAGTGTGGTGATGCTGATTATCGGAAGTAATATTGCTCGCGCCTTTTCACTGGTCGGTGCGCTTTCAATCATCCGCTTCAGAACAGCAGTCAAAGACCCCAAGGATACCTCATATATCTTCGCTGCTGTGGTTATCGGGATGGCCTGTGGAACTGGATTCTTTCTTCCGGCATTTATGCTCACAGCATTTGTAAGTGTGCTCCTACTTGTGATTGACTACTTTGACTTTGGATTGAAAAAAGAAGTCGACACCATCGTTAAGGTCACCATCAAAGATGAAAAGGAGCACCATGAGTTCCTCGAAACCAATATCGAAGAACACTTTCGCGACTCAAAGATGATCAATAGAATTATGGATTATCGCCAAAACCATGTCACCAATGTCTATGTGGTTAAGGCCAAGAATCAGGCGGAGCTTTTAAGCTTTGAAGACAAGCTTCGTGGCTCTGAATATGTGGCAAAACTCACCACCTATAAGTCTGACCAGTATTCCTCACTTTAGGGGTTTTTTAGGTTCCAACACACCTTTGTATACACGACGCATCAATTTGGTGCGTTTTTCAAATAACTACATCTTAAAGCTTACACTATTTATTTTTCTGAGAAGAATTGGTTTTTAGAACCATCAGCTTCTGTATGTTACACACGAATACAGAGACTTAAGTACTTTCACGTTTACCTCGAGGCATAACCCTTATTATTGTAAGGTAGATCCAAGCAATATGGTGTATAATTGTAAGGATTATGGAGAAAACAATGAAAAAGATTAAGAGACCTATATTCCCAAAAGCGAAGATCGTATTAGACATTTTTGGAGAAAATATAAAGCTTGCTAGACTTAGAAGAAAATTCTCTA
>JAGLCH010000032.1 GCA_023146355.1 Bacteriovoracaceae bacterium
GGTCTATTAAGCATCAATATTATGATTCAACCTCAATGACTCATAAGTTTCTTTGACAAGTTCTGCACCATACTTTCTTTCTAGTCTTCGAACAATAAAGTGCCCTCTTGCCATATCTTGAAAATGATCAATGAATAGCGTATTTACGACAGCACCACCGATAGCACCAAGGATAGGAACAGCTTGAGCAGCAGCTTTCTCTGTGACGACAACTCCAAATCGCTCTGCAATTTTAGACACTAACCGTATCAGGACTGGCGCCGAAACTTCAACTACTCCACCTTTTGCAATATATGCTGCTGCTTCACTAACTGTTTTTGCCAGGACTGCTCTTATTGCAAAGTAACTCGACTCCGACGCATCATCACTTGCAGCAGGAATCCAATGATTACTAAGAATATTCCTTAAAATGCCGAAAGGAAATAAATAAAACAAACAATACCCTCTAGTATATACCCATTTTAATTAAATGGTGATTTTGATTTTATAGTAAAGCTTGGAGCATAAATGGGAAGCGAATTAGTCTCACAAAACAACTTAGAAAAAAAAATTCAGTTTCTTCTTCAATTCTGCAATGATCAAGAAGATGCATTAATCAAAGAAGAGCATGTCGAAAAACTAAAACAACTTCTTGTAAGAAGAGATTTCTTTGACACCGAAAAGCTAAGAGTTGGTCTTATTGGCGAATTTAAATCAGGAAAATCCACACTGATTAATAACTTAGCAGGCAAAGAAGTCGCCCCTACTGATCTTTACGAAATGACTAGCTGGATAGCTTGGATATTCTCCACGAGTCAAAATGGTGCGGTTATACATAGAAAAGATGGGAGCTATGAAGCAATTGACCTGAATACTCTTCAAGAAAAGTGTACAAGCAGAGATTACTCAATCGAAGAACTTCAAAAAATTGAACACATTGATATCATGAGAGATGATATTAATCCTGACTTTGTATTTATTGATACTCCTGGCCTAGGTTCTACTAGAAGTGAGAATGAAGCAAAGATGATTGAGGCCATAGGAGATTGTGATGTCCTAATGTGGACTATTGATTGCGAATCACTTGGCAACATTGACGAGTTCAACCTGGTAAAGCAATTATTAGAGTCTTCAACTCCTCTTATAATCGTAATTACAAAGTGTGACTACCTTGATGATTTCGAAAACAAAAAGAATGATATATCTGAATACATAACAGATAGCTTCAATATTGATACTTCTAAAATATTTTATACTAATAATCTTCACTCTGGTGAGTCGAATTCAACTGAAGAATTATCAAAATCATTAACAAATGACTATAAAGTCCAAACAAGAGAACTCAGAGTAAGTGCATCAAATGCACATAAGAAAAGAGTTGAGAGCGAAGTAGACAGATTACTTATTGAGTTAAAAGATTACTTGCAATCTACACAAAAGAAAATTTCAATTTTTGACCAAAGAATAGAGTCTGTTGCCGCTACAGTATATTTAGAAGTTCAAGATAGTATAATTAAACATACAGAGTCAGCACTATTCTCTCCCACTGGTACCTTTAGAAATGCAATTAGAGATGAACTTAAAACAAAATCTTTATCTGAAGAAAAGTTTCGAGAAATTATTGAAAGTACAATTTCAAATAGTAAACTAGAAAAGTTTTTATCAGATTCAATCGATATAATATCCTCAAAAATCTCATCAGAATGGAGTACTAAGCTAAGCAATTATCACGCAGAATTTATGCAAATACTTAAAGCATTCGAGCAGGAAGTATTTACTGACTTAAAATCATTCCATAACTCTGTAAGCAACAGTACTCTTGGGCAAAATATAGATGATTCAAGTGAGGGTCTAAAACTTACAGCAGGTGCAACAGTTGCGACAACTGCCTACGCAGCATTCCTAGGGCCACTAGCTGCTCAACTCACATTTGGTGCAGCATTTACTCTCGTAGGAATCCCAGTAGCTATTGTAGGAGGAGCTGCTGCAATAGTATTTACATACTTAAAAAAAGGTAATGTAGCTAAACAGATCGAGGACCATACCGACCAAATCCTTTTTGACTACAAAGAAATGTTTAACAATGAAGTTGTATATAAGAAGATTCTTCCAGAACTTAGAAGACATAACGACATGATTGCACTGGAACTGAAAGATGAATTTAAAAAAACAATAAATATTAAGTTTCCTAGTGAAGAAATCGAAAACTATATTAAAGAGATAAAATCTTTTTAAGGACATAAAAGTGAATAAGATCTTTGTAACAGACCCAACAGTTGAAGAATTACCTCTAAAATATGATGCATTTCAAGAGATCGCAAAATTAAATGGCTTTACTGAGCTTCACGATAAAATCACTCAGAGACGCAGAGATATAGACAAAAGATTACTTATGATGGTTGTTGGTCAAGGGAACTTTGGAAAATCGACATTTATAAATAATTTTTTACAAAAGGAAGTAGCCCCTGTAAATTTTCTTCCTAAGACATGGAAAATAGATATTTACTTCCCCACTAAAGACAAGGAATATGCAGAAATTTTCTGGAAAGGAAAAACAGTACCCGAAGTTGTATCCATCGATAAAGCAAAACAAATTTGCGATCAAGAGGAAATAAAGCGCAGCGAACGAAAGAAGGAAAACAAATCCCAAAAGTCTGATGATATAGAAGAGATCCAGGAAGTGCAGTGGCACCTCAACATACCAAGTTATACAGATGAGTTCTGTCTGGTGGACACACCGGGCTTGGGCCAACAGAGAGATGACACAGAAATCCAAAGTATAAACCTCTACGGAAGTAAGGGAATCAAACTACTATCTAATGACCCTTTTCTAAAATATTACCACCGAGCTGACCTAGTACTATGGTGTTTTCGTGCAGATAAACAAAACCCCAAGAAAACAGAAGAGATGCTAAAAAAAATCGGTCCTTACAATAAAAAAATCATAGGTCTCATCACACACATGGATAAAGTTCCCCAGGACCAGTGGAGAGAAGTAGAACAGCAAATCAAGGGATACTTTGGCTCATATGTAGAAGAGTTTCTTTGCATAGCAGGAGGAAATGATATTGAACTCCAGCAGAGCACATACAATAAGTTAAGAGAGAGCTTAAAAGCTGAGATACTCCCACAGTGTGAGGAACTTAAGCAGGAATCTCACATTAATTTTTATAAGAAAGAGGCGCTAGAATTCTCATCTCATCTTAATAATATATCTACTCAGTATTATCATAAAAACATCCAAACAATGCTCACAAGTATCGAATACTGCAACAATCAAATTACAAAAATGCACGAACGAACAATACAAAAACTAAATCAGATAATCGTAGATTACTTCAACGATAAAGTAAGACAGCTGGAGCCTATATGGAACCGAGCAGAAGCAAGTAGTAGCGACACAATTCAACAGTTCAAACTCCTTTTGGAGCAGAGCCTCTCTGATAGCTCTTCACTAGAGACGAGAATAAACTCAAACATAGAATCAGAATTCAAAGCATTAGAATCTGATATCAACTCATACCTCAATCAAGAATCATGGACTTCACTGAATCTATCGAGAGAAGGTAAAGAAGTTTTAAATACACCAATATCAATATCAATAAAACAATTAAATGGTAGAGTAAGCAGTACAAATATCAACCAAATTAGTGGCAGCGAAGGTGACTCTGAAGGGATTGGATTTGGTGCGGCTGGTGCAGCTATTGGAGCCTTTCTCCTAGGTCCGGTGGGCCTGCTAGCTGCAGGTGTCGGTTTTTTAGCAAAGGCATTCTTTGCAAAAAGCAAAACCATCGAAAAAGTAACAAATAGCCTTAGTGATGCAAACGATAAGACTCAAGAACAGGTCATTAAAATGCTCTGTAAAATGACTGATAACTTCATAGATACTTCCACGGCAGAGATTAAATTGTCCCACAATCAACATGTTGGAAGGAAAACTACAGATGTCACATATTTACTAGGAAATTTTGATCACGCCTGTCATAAGCTTGGTACCAAATACACTGAGGCCACCCCACTTTCAGTTCTTAAAAATACCGCGATATTAAGTCCTCACAGGTTTGGAGTTCTTCAAACAATTCTTAAATTTGAGAACTTACTCAATTATGAAATATCAGTACAAGACCCATTGTATGAATTCTCCTTACTGCTAAGCAATTGGGATAAAGAACAGAAAAAGGGAGTATTAAATATAGTAAATAATAATAAAATAAAAGCTGAGGAATTAATCAATGAAATGAGAGTTGCAATTAAAAATATTGTCAGCGAAGAATCAGCAAAAAAATCTTTAAATCTACTAACAGAACGAATAAATCAATTAAACAGCTCAAACCACAAGGTAATTAATGAAATTAAATCAATACAATACGCGATCTGTCCATTTCTACCATCAGAGCTACTCGAAGAATTAAATGAGGTGCACAACTCTATAAGAAAGATTCAAAATGAAGCAGAGCAACCATTAATTGAGTTATTCTGCTCAAAGTTAAATGATCTGGAAATAGAAGAACTTCATCTCTCGCATGAGCTTATAAAAAAATATAGTTCCGACAACAAGTGGTTATTTTCCCGACACGAAGAAATGATAACAGCTCAAGAAAGCATAACTGAAAAAATGATGAAAGATCAAATCTATAATAGTTGCTATATTGGCCATATAAATGACTTCTCAGAAGCAGTTAAAGTTCGGAGAATAAAAAGATTAGATGTAATTGATCGAATAGAATTGTCTCTTGCTAATCATATAAAGGACAATATCAATAAAATAATATCTCCCATGCAAGAAGTTACTGACCCAACACAAATAATCACCAAACTACCAGAATTAGAATTTGCTTTAAATAATTTAAAAACCATTAAAGAAAAAACATCAGATTTTATTAATCAAGAAATCTTAGGTGCAATTAATAATGCACATATTGTACTAGAGAAAATGTTAAGAACTGCCGAAATTGCATTGA
>JAGLCH010000320.1 GCA_023146355.1 Bacteriovoracaceae bacterium
TGAAAATAGTATTTTGTACCTTGGAAAAAGATTATTTTGTGTTCTAGCATTGTTAGTTGAATATTTGTTTTTAATCCAATATCTATCCAATCTAGAGTTCCAAGTCCTTCAGGGGTCGTTCCAACCGAGATTTCATATCTAGTGACATCTGTTGATTCTGAATGGGCCCACGTAAACATTGGGGAACTCATTATTAATGGCGCATCTCCTGCAACGATACTTAGTTTTGTCGGGGGCATAGGGGCCTCTCTATCAATGCGATCATCAACTGCTCGTCCGTAGATGAGTAGGCTCCACTTTACAAGTGATCCAATATCGCTTCCGCGGGCGGTATCGATTACTTTGATTTTCCAGTCTCCAAGAGACTTTTCTCCGTAGAAGGCATTGGTTCCAAGCATTACATTTTTCAGAACTTTATCTCTTATTCCATTTTGCGCATTTAAAAGAATACTCTTTGTCCCATTAGGTGAGTAGAGCTCCACCGCAAGTTCCTGCGAGTTTTGGTGGGTTGTGGTAATGCGAATCTGTACTGCCTCTACTGTTAACTCACGATCAATTTCGATGGTATCTGTTGCACCAGATGAATCAAAGTCGGGAATAATTTTACTTGGTGATGATTTGTAGCTTGAGGTGTAAGTTTGTTTGTTAAATAGTTTTATCTGTGGGCCCATATTTGAGCTGTATGTCTTTGCCATAGATACGGCCTTGTCTCCATCAACTTGACCAAATCCATACCAGTTGTGAAAACTTATACCGGCACCATTTGTTGTCCAACCCTCTTGGTAAACGTAACCTTGAGGTAGTTCGGTTTTTCTATTGGGATGCTGTGAAGTATATTTAGAATCCTCAAGTTTTTTTGATGTTACCGCTAAAATATGTTTTACATCTCTCCAGCTAAGGTCAGGGTTTGTTTCTAGCATAAGAGCAATTACACCTGTAACCATTGGAGTTGCCGCTGAGCTTCCATTCATTGTTGATGTGTAGTTGCAATTTGTGTTTAGTGGATGATCAAATTCAAAAGCGTTCATTGGTTTTTTTGACTTTTGTCCCTCAATTACTATGGGGGCCGAAGATCGTCCTGAGTCGCAACCTGTAATATCAGTTGTTAGAATTGCGGGGTAGCGTACTCCATCTTCCCCTCCTGGTGCAACAACCCAAAGGTTTGGCCCAGGTGTGGAGTAGCTTGATAGTTGGCCTATAGCATTTGTTGCTCCAACTACAATATAGTAGGGAACTGTATTTTCAGCTTCATTATTTGTATTGCCATAAAATTTTCCTTCGGTTTCCTTTGGCGCTGAAGGGCAGCTTGATCTTTGGCCTGACCATTCATTTCCTCCTGCTTTGACATAGATAGATCCCTTTCCTCCTCTTGCGAAGGTAACCTGATAATCAAGAGAACGCATAATGGAAGTACTGACTTTTGCTAATTTGCACTGATTTGAGCCATAGCTGTAATTGAAGATATCAAAATCACCTTGGGTTTGATCAAGGGTGTTGGATATCGTTATTCGACCTCCAGTGTATTTAAATGCTGCAATTTTCGCTTGAGGGGCGATACCTCGGGAGCCAATTCCGTTACCTGCTATTGCTGCAATTATCCCTGCTACATTTGTGCCATGGGCAGCAACTGCACTTGTTGAAGTTGGGGTAGGGTCGGTTCCTGGAGTTTTTCCATATGCGTGATAGTTTCGGTGCTCTCCTGAAAGCATATTATCTCTCAAGTCTTCATGATCGATCTCAACACCAGTATCTGAAATAGCAATACGCACACCCCGTCCTGCAGTTCGCTGAGTAATTGTTTTCAGTAAATTGAGGTCATTTCCTGTATCTCCTGGTCTTTTGGCAAAAACAGTTTGACCTGTATTACTTAGAGGCCAGAAGTATTTTGTCAGGGGATCAAAACTTAGGATTTCATCGAAGTCTCCCCTATCAATAATTACTTCTGTTTGTGAAACCTCAGTGCCCGCAACATTGCGTTCCAGTGATTCATCAATTGATTTCTTTGAAACACACGAAAAAAGAGTGCTGATCAAAGTTGTTAATAGTATTACATTCTTCATTAGGGACAACTCCATACTAACTTATCGGCAAAAATACTTGAAAGCTTTAGTCGGGAATTTTTTTTTATGAATACAAATGAAAGGCCACACCTTTAAAAGGTGTGGCCTAGTTGGATATAGAGTCTCTATCTTCTTAGTTTGCCAACTGAAACTTGAAGTGTACCGCGCTCCCCATAATTAGTCATGCGTGGCACTGCTGTAATACGTAGAGTTTGAATATCTCTCACATTTCTGAAGGTAATCTCTTTGGTGCGCCCATTGAGGATTACCCCTTCAAGTTCAGAGAGAAATCTAGTATTTCCATTTCTGAAAACAACTTCTACGTCTAGTAGTCTGACTGCGTTTCTCAAAGATTTGATCTTGATAACTTTGACATTGTCTTTCGCAATTCTAACTCTCTTAGTTTCCTCATACATTTTAGAAAATTGTAGCGTACCAACCTTAGTAAAACGAATTCTTGGTACTGGTTCAAAATCATCATATGAGTTCGCACGGTTAAGATTTACAATTATCTTTCTCAGTTTAAAGTTACCGCTAAGGAGAAGGTTCCATCTACCTCGTGAACTGTATGCGGGGTTGATAATTTTTGTCCGATAAAAAGTATAGGCATCTCTATCATGAAACTCACTCGGGTATCCGCCTACCTGATGAGAAAATGATGTTGTGTTATCTACTTCAAGCTTTATTCTTCCTTTCCCAAGCCTAGATTT
>JAGLCH010000321.1 GCA_023146355.1 Bacteriovoracaceae bacterium
ATAAGGTAGTCACTACTCTTCAATAATGACTTTTATCTTAATAGCACAGAGCCCCTTGGGCGCCTGACTTACTTCAAACTCGACTCTATCGCGATCATTAGGTTCAACTCCCGCAACTGCCGATTGGTGAAAGAAGAGGTCTTCCAAATCCTCATCGTCTGGTGTGATAAATCCAAATCCCTTATCTGCATCAAAAAATTTGATTTCGCCACAGATAACATGACCCTTTCTCATTTCTTCTATTTCTTCACTTTGTGAAATTTGCTCTTCGTCCCAAACAATTTCATGAATAGCTTCAACCCTATCACCCTTATGAATTTTCTCAAGCTGGATGATCACGTCAGTTTCATTTTGACCATCTACAAGAAGGTTCTTTCTATTGCGTTTTTTGGTTTTACCCATATCGTATTTAACGAGCTTAACTAGTACTTTTGTCATTTTATGTTCTCCAATAAATTATTATCCGTTTTAGTTCAGTTGCCTTGCAATGAAATTCGATGCAATTTCAATAGATTAGGATACCCTAAAATCCTTTACTGCAATCTGAGCAACCTCAGAGTGGGGATATCGCCCCTCTTTTTTTGCAATTTCAAAGTCTTCTTCAAATAGTTTCAGCGATTTCTGATGAATAAATTGCTCATCGCTTAAATCTTCGACCTCAAATGTAAAGGTGTCTTGGAGTGTTCTAGTCTGCCCATTATTTAGGATAATCCAATGGGATAGCTTTACAGTTACTCGTTTCACAAATTCGCCTTCTTTGCAGGATGCTATGTAATACATCCTAAGTCGCTAGTTTGCAATCCTGTAGCTTTATAGAAGTAGTGATACCTGAGTCATATGGCTAAATACATTCGGCGTTTATAGTTGCCCTAAGCCCAGCAATTGCTTTTTTATATCTACCTACGTTATAAAAATCATAAAAACAATTCACCCAACTTATTGCATTTGTCTGATTTAGTCCCGTTGCAACGAGGTAACATGAAAAGCTTTCAGAAATAATAAATAGAGCAGATAAGGGATCGATAGAGTCTGCCCCTAGTCTCCTGGGAAACCCAGTCCCATCAGGCCTTTCATGATGCTGTTCAATAATTTTACAAATATCAGTGTGAGCAAAATCCCCCTTAAAATACAACGCTCCACGAAGAGGGTGACTGAAAAAAGATTTTGGCCCTTTAAAATTAACATCTTCGACCAGCTCCGCTTGAGATTTTTCAAGACTGAG
>JAGLCH010000322.1 GCA_023146355.1 Bacteriovoracaceae bacterium
TGGCAGAAAAGAGGAAAGTTTAGAGCAAACTCAGGTCCTAGAAAAGCATTAAAATTTCTTTTATCAAAACCAATTATATCTACTTCAGTTTTAGAAAAAGATTTGGGATTATCGAAAACAGCGAGTGTTGACACTGTTAATGCTTTATTAAAGAGCAAAATAATTCGCCTCAGAAAGACTGAAAATAGAAGTCGGATTTATGCTGCTGAAGAATTAATACAAATATTATCAAGGTCTTTTGGAAGTGATGTTGAACTTGCTATTGAAAAGGCCCAGATACTACTAGGCCTTGATGATTGAATCTTATGAGCAATTCTATTACTACTCTTATCTTATGGACTTAAATCCTTTGAGAACTACAGATTACGGGTACTCTACAGTTGTAGTTGGGCCTCTTTAAGATTCGCCCACTATTAACTTTCTAGATCCCTAACTTTGAATTTTAAGCCAAAAAAAGCCAGAGTGGGTTAACTCTGGCTTTTTAAGCTACAACTAAAAAAAATGGTGCCCCCGCGCGGAATCGAACCACGGACACAGGGATTTTCAGTCCCTTGCTCTACCGACTGAGCTACAGGGGCACAAAATCGCTTAGTTGTGTAAGTTAATGTAATGAGATATTTTGTATTCGTCAACTGGAAACTAGTAACTTTATTCAAAAAAATGTGAGTCAACGCATGAGTTATTCTATTGAAACTAAACATATTTACCAGAGGGAGTGGAGCTTTGATGCCCTACTTTTTATCCCCCATGACCCCATTGAAAACGCACCCCATGCGATATTTACTCATGGTTATACCGATCATAAAGGGAGCTTGCTCAACTGGGGAAGTCGATTGGCAAAAAAGGGAATCCCTGTCGTGATATTTGATCTTCCCGGTCACTATCTTGGTAGCTTTAATGAGGTTAATGATTTTTTTGAATTCACCTCCCATGGTCATGAGTGCTTTTACAGTGCTTACTCTGCACTGTGTGAAAGAGTTCCCAATAAGTCAGGAAGAGCACTGCTTGGAGGTCATTCGCTTGGTGCCCTTTTGTCTCTTCGCGCTATGGAGCTGGAGCAATTTGTTGAACTTGATCTTCTTAACATCGCTGTTGGGTTTGGCCTAGGTAAGGGGAATGAGATACATGTTCTTGAAGGTCCATTATTTGAGTCAACGATGTTTGCGAGAGCGCAGCTAGTTTCCTCAGCACTTGCCCCCAGTAATATATTTCCATGGCTTAAAACAGAAAAATTGGTTCTTCCAACGAAAGGAAAGCGTGTCCATCTTATCTGTGGAGAGAATGATGGAATTATCTCTAAGGCGGGGATAGATAATATACGATCCCTCCTTGAAGAAAATGGTAATACCGTGTCTGAGAAGCTCCCAAGGCGACTCCCACATCACTTACCCGATTTGGCAGGAATTCACATCGAACTTTTTATAAGAAACTTCTATTCCGATATCCAGCTAATCTAATTAAATTCTCTTTTTATAAATTTAAGATAAGGTATCTCTATTCAATCCCGAAAAGAGGTAAAAACCTTAAGGATATTTATGGAACTTCAAGCTCTTAAAAATAACAATTGGATTTATATCCTTAGTATTATCCTGGCGGCATCCCTGTGGGGCGCTGACGGGGTTTTGCTGACCCCTAGGCT
>JAGLCH010000323.1 GCA_023146355.1 Bacteriovoracaceae bacterium
ATCGATTCTTGAATTTAAGCGGATTAAGCACCGTAGAAAGGGTTAGTCGATTCCATCGAGGTCAATATCCCTAGATATTGTCACACCATGAGTCGGCCTATCTTTCTCCTTTTTTATGAAGGGAAATTCGACTTTTGTTGAATCAGCAAATTCTTCATCATAAGCAATTATAATTGATTTTGGTGCGATGTCTTGAATTGAGCTATAAAAATAGTTTTCTGGAAGGCTTTGCATCAAAACATCTTCTTCATCTACAACTTCTTCCATTGGGCGAGATGTTGTATTTTTAATTACAATCGCACCCTTAAACTTTTCTTTCGGAATTTCATTCGAGTGAGACCATGACCCTACATGGAAAAAGTCCAAATAAAAGATTGATTGCTTGAATTTGAGCTTCCTTGGCACTAAAAGTGTCTCAATAAAACGTCGAGTCGAGGGGTCTTTTGACTTTCTGGCCAGCTTCTCTGCTAGGTGACTATCCTCAATTCTTATAAGATATGCACCTCGCTCCTTGGTAGATCTAAAGAGCATGTACTGAAATGCAATGCTAAATAAGGTAAATAGTTTTTGCTGAGATAGGTGTATGTGTTGAGCATCACACTCGACGAGTGTTTTAACTGACTCATACAGTACTTCTTTAGTAAGATCTTTGCTTATCATTCAGAATAACCTTTAAATTTCTTTAAGTTTGTTAATTTAATAAGTGATAAGTATTAGGATGTAAATAGGTAATTTGCAGTTGACTCATTGCCCTCAATTCACTACTATTCGATGATCTAATCAATGAATTTTATATGAATTCAGTAACATAAACCACTATATAACTAACTTAGTTTAGGAGCACGTAAATGAAGCTAATGGCCAAAACTAGAAACATTGGTATTTCCGCTCACATTGACTCAGGAAAAACCACTTTAACAGAAAGAATCCTCTTCTATTGCGGCGAGATCCATAAGATCGAGGATGTCCGTGGTGGTGGTGATGGTGCCAAGATGGACCACATGGAACTTGAAAAAGAAAAAGGTATCACTATCACTTCTGCAGCGACTACTGTTCACTGGAGAGGGATGAATGATGAGGGTACTGAGTTTGCTGAAGGTGCTGGAAAGGGTAAAGATATTCGTATCAATATCATTGACACTCCGGGCCACGTTGACTTTACAGTTGAAGTTGAGAGATCTCTTCGTGTATTAGATGGGGCGATCCTAGTTCTTTGTTCAGTAGCTGGTGTTCAGTCGCAGTCAATCACTGTTGATAGACAAATGAAGCGTTATAATGTTCCTAGAATTGCTTTCATGAATAAAATGGACCGTATGGGTGCAGATCCTTTTAAAGGTGCTCAGGCGCTAAGAGAGAAGCTTCATCATAATGCAGTTCTTATGCAATTACCTATCGGGGCTGAGGATGAGTTCTGCGGTGTTGTTGACCTCATTACAATGAAGGCACTATATAATGACGGTGATAACGGTGAAGTCGTTAGAATCGAAGATGTTCCAGCAGATATGATGGAAAGAGCAGAGGCCCAAAGAGAAGAGATGGTTGATGCTGTCGCTGAATTTGACGAAGAAATTATGGAGAAATACCTAGAAGAGGGTATTGAGGCCATTACTGAAGCTGACCTTCACAAGTGTATCTACGCAGGTGTTAATTCTTTAGAGCTTACTCCTGTTTATATGGGTTCTGCTTTCAAAAATAAAGCAGTTCAAGCAACTCTTGATGCTGTTTCAAGATACCTTCCATCGCCACTTTCTTGTGTTCCGCCAGTTGCAGTTGATGTTGATGGATCAAAGGTTCCACTTGAGCCAAAGAATGATTTACCACTTGTTTGTATGGCATTCAAAATTACTGAAGAGCAATTCGGGCAACTTACTTATACAAGAATTTACCAAGGTACATTAAAGAAAGGTGAGTTCATTTATAATACAAGAACAAAGAAAAAAGTTCGTATTGGACGTATTGTTCGTATGAATTCAAATGACCGTGAAAATATCAATTCAGCTGGTTCTGGTGATATTGTTGCTATGGTTGGTGTTGACTGTGCTTCAGGTGATACTTTCGTAGGAAACAGTGACATTACTAATCTATCTCTTGAAGGTATGCACGTTCCAATTCCTGTAATCGAGCTTTCTGTTACAGCTAAGGACAAAGAAAACCTTACTAAAATGTCTAAAGGCCTTCAGAGATTTCTTAAAGAAGACCCTACATTCCATGTTTTCACAGATGAAGAATCAGGTGAGACTCGTATCGCTGGAATGGGTGAGCTTCACCTAGAAATTTACTGTGAGCGTCTTAAGCGTGAATATAAGTGTGATGTTATTGTTGGTGCTCCACAGGTTAACTACCGTGAGACAATTCGTACTGAAGCCAAGTTTGACTATACACATAAGAAGCAAACTGGTGGTTCTGGGCAGTTTGGTCAGGTTGTTGGTGTTCTTAAACCACTTCTTGATGAAAATAAAGATTCAGAAGATCAGATCTTTAAGTTTCATAACAAAATTAAAGGTGGATCTATTCCTACTGAATTCATTGGTGCTTGTGAAAAAGGCTTCGAAGACGTAATGGACAAAGGTCCTCTTGCTGCTTTCCCAATGATCAATTGTGAAGTTTTTCTTGAAGACGGTAAGTATCACGATGTTGACTCTTCTGACCTAGCTTTCCGTATTGCTTCTCGTCAGGCAATGAGACAAGGTATTTCAAGAGCTGATGCAGTTCTTCTTGAGCCTTTAATGAAGGTTGAAGTTGAAACTCCAGATGAGTTTCAAGGTGCTGTAATTGGAGATATTTCTTCAAGACGTGGAATCATCCAAGGTTCTGAAACAAACTCTTCTGGTGATGCAATCATCAATGCTTTTGTTCCTCTATCTGAGATGTTCGGATACTCAACAGATCTTCGTTCTGCCACTCAAGGTAAGGCCGGTTATACTATGGAATTCAACAAGTACACTGAATGTCCAAATAATATTTCCGCTAAAGTTATGAAGGAAAGAGCTGAGAAGCTTGCT
>JAGLCH010000324.1 GCA_023146355.1 Bacteriovoracaceae bacterium
GAATCATGTGAATCTGCTAGTGCATCCTTTGCATTCGTAATTAAATTTGTAATGACCTGTTGGAATTGACCGGCATTAGCAAAAAGCATCGAGTTCTCTGCATCTAGAGATTTTACTAATTTAATATTATTGATCATTAAAACATGATCGAGAAGAACGAGACTCTTATCTATATTGGCGTGGGCATCAATTTGATCTTTTTCTCCGTGATTAGCACGCACAAAACTAGTAAGAGATCCTACGATATGTGCAAGTCTCTCTAGACCGAGATCAGCAGAAACGAGCTGATCTCCAATAATATCTAGAACTTCTTTTGAATCACTTCGCTCCAGCTTTAGTTTCATGAGCTGAATACTTCCCTTTAGTGCAAATACGGGATTATTGATTTCATGCGCAAAACTGGCAACCATGGTTCCTACTGTCGCTAGTTTTGATGTTTGGAGGAGTTCATTTTCCTTGTTGCAAACCTTTTTCAGTAGCTTATTTATGGCAACCCTAAGATGAGAGACTTCATCATCTACATCATCTTCTTTAAGAATAACTTCTTTAGACTCATTAATTGGAATTCTCTCAAGATCAGTCTCAAGCATCAAAATTCTATTGATAATCCCTCGGACAATAAGTGAGTGCATCAACTTAAAAAATATTAGTAGCAGTATTGTGACAGTAGTTAAAATTGTAATTAAAAACCTCTCCCCATGACTTAGAAAAGTAGTTTTTGAACTGGTATGCAGATATAATACTGTTTTGTTAAAGATCCCTTTTATGGTGTGATGACCATTAATCGTATCATCAGTAAAAGTTTTCTCTGAGATTATCTTTTTTTCCATTTTTAGAGGGATCAAGATCTGCTCTGAAATCTTTGCAATGTAGTTCTCGTCAACCACTCTGGCCATTACTAGCAACCCTCGTGATACCCCTTTTTTATTAGACTTTAATATTGGGGAGACACTAACAATTAATTTCATTTTGTTGTAATTGACAAAGGAGACAGCGCCCTTGCGATCATTTTTATAAAGTTTATGTACAATTTTTTCTGAGATAAACTTAGTTAGCTCTGCCTGATCTACAAGTGCCTTCTCTTGATAGTGAGACGTAGCGAAGTGGAGTGACTTGTCAAAATTAAGGTATGCGATCAAATTGATTTTAAGATTTATCAGTGTGTCAGAATCAATATTACTGCTGATATAATTCTGGTAGGTTTTGCTATTTTTACCCATAAATTCATATGTGTCATCCCAAACGGCCCAGTCATAGGCAAGGGTCATGAGATCATTTTGCTCTTTGGTGATGGCACGATCAATGCGCTCCAAGTTCTTTTCCATTTGACTGATTTCTAGTCGTTCAAAAGTATCGATGAAAAGATAATTCAATATACCCATAAGTATCAGTGTCATCGTAATAAAGACTGTGACAAAAATGATGAGTGCTCGAACTTTAAGCGTCAACTTGTATGGCATGTTACAACCGTAAATCCTTGTTGTTTTATGTTATTTGCTCTCTGCTTATCGGGATTCTACTCTCTCGCTTTAGTTTAAATTGATATAAAAACAGCATCCTAAGATGTGTAAGTGCTTGATTGTTGCGGAGAATAGGGGGATGCTAAATATCAGTTAAGTATTACTTTAGAAAACTTTAGGGGATTAAGTGAAGCGCTACCTTTTGTTTTACCTACTTTTGTCACCGTTAGTATTTGCTGATTGTCTTCAGTCTTTAGGTGCCAATAAAATAGAGAACGACTACGCCCAGTTCTTTAATGCCTACCGAGTTCCTGGAGGCTACCTCGTCGAGGTCATTTCTCCTTGGGAAAAGTCACAAGAAAAATATCGCTACCTACTCACTAGAAAAGGGACCCATATTCCCAATGATTGTCGCAAGCTCCAACGGATTGAAATTCCCGTTAAAAGGGTTACTACGTTTTCGACTTCTCATCTCCCTGCCATTGCTGAACTAGGTGAACTCGACTCCGTTGTTGGGGTCGTCGATATCCGTCACATTAGTAATGAACGAGTACAAAAACGTGCGCGAGCTGGCAAAATTACGGAATTAGGGCACCCCATTAATATGGAAAAAGTACTGGGTATCGGGTCAGATCTTGTTATGGCATTTGTTGCTGAATCCCCTGAAATTGAGGGAACTGCTCGCTTGCAGTCACTTAAAATCCCTCTGGTTTACAATGCTGACTATCGAGAGAAGCACCCGCTAGGACGCGCAGAGTGGATTAAATATATGAGCTACTTTTACGATAAAGAGAATATTGCCGCGGACTTTTATAAAAAGATTGTGAATAACTACCGAAAATATGCTCTCATCACTCGCGGTATAAAAACTCGACCTACAATTCTTTTAGGAGAAAATATCGAAGGGAAGTGGACATCAGCAGGTGGGAAAAGTTACCTCGCTCATTTTATCTCAGAAGCTGGAGGTCGATACTTGTGGGAGAGTGACAAAACTCTTACTCCAATATCACATCCATTTGAGTTGGTTTACGCCATGGCAACAAAAGTAGATAAATGGATTGTGATCAACGGGTGGAAGAGTATGAATTCTCCAGTGCAAAAAGACAGCAGATACCTTCAATTTGTGAAGAGTGAGATAGAACTCTATAATGGAAACCGTAAACTTAACGGAAGAGGTGGTAATGATTACTTTGAAACGGGGGCAATGAGGCCGGACTTGATCCTTCTCGACTTTATAAAAATGATACATCCTAATAAGTTAAAAAAACACCAGCTTAATTGGTTCAACAAGTTGAAGTGAAATGAAAAACAAAACTATATTTATCCTATTGACCGCAATTCTCCTTTCCCTTTGTTCTTTGATCCTAGTTTCAGGGCCGGTATCAATCTCATTTGTAGATATCTCATCTCTTCTTTCTGGGGGAGAAGTCCCAGAGATGGTCCAGAATATATTTTGGAAAATACGTTTTCCAAAAATGATTACAGCTCTTCTTGCAGGAGCATCTTTGGCCACCGCCGGACTCTTGATGCAAACCTATTTTCAAAACCCCCTCGCGGGACCATTCGTTCTGGGGATTAATAGTGGAGCTTCCTTAGGAGTTGCATTTTGGATATTAGGATCAGGTCTTTTTGGAGTATTGTCGGGAAACCTTTTAAGCTTTGGCTCAATACTATTTGCAATCGGTGGCAGTCTTGTCATTTTGTTAGCTCTACTCTTTTTGTCCTTTCGAATTCCAGGAAAAGTTGTTCTTCTTGTTATTGGGCTGATGTTTGGTCACATGGCAAATGGGATAATTAATATATTAATAAATACGGGTGACGCCCAAAAGGTAAAGAGCTTTATGGTGTGGGGACTTGGAAGCTTCTCAAAAGTAGATCAAATGCAGCTGCCATGGTTTGCGTTCACCATTCTCCTAGGCCTTGTAATAGCAGTGATGCAAATCAAGAAACTCAACATATTACTTCTAGGAGAGAATTATGCATTTTCTTTGGGACTCAACCTCATCAAGACAAAGATTATTCTTATCTCTATAACTGCTGTTCTGTCGGGTGCAGTCACTGCATTTTGCGGACCAATAGCATTTGTGGGCATTATTGTCCCCCATATAGCGCGTAATGTTTTTAAGAGTAATGATCATAGAATTGTACTTCCATCGTCAATGCTAATTGGAGGGATTATTACTCTTGTCGCTGACTACGTTTCAACAAGTGAGACTTTTATTGCAATCCCCATCAATGCAATGATGGGACTGATTGGCGCTCCAGTGATCTTCGTTTTTCTTTGGAACCGGAGAAAAGGGGAGGGGGCATTATGAAACCAATAGTATCGGCAAAAAAATTATCTGTAGGCCATCAGGGACTGTCCATTTTATCTGATCTTTCTTTTGATATTTTTCCTGGAGATTTTATTTGTTTGATGGGAAGTAATGGTAGAGGAAAAACGACTTTACTTAGAACTCTCTCATCACTACTGACACCTATTGCAGGTGAAATATTTATTGCAGAGAGGGAAATTTCACAGTTCTCCGCAATAGAGCTGGCAAAAACAGTCTCAGTTGTACTTACTGAACGAATTGATATTCCAAATATATCGGTATGGGATTTTGTATCTATGGGGAGGGCACCATATACTAACTTTTGGGGAGCATTGGGTGCCAGTGATAATGCTATTGTTGAGGAGTCGCTGATCGCCCTTGGCTTTTTCAAACAGCGCAATCGCCTTTTTAATGAGTTAAGTGACGGACAAAAACAAAAGGTTCTTATTGCACGCGCACTCGCCCAAAACACACCAGTAATCTTGCTAGATGAGCCTACTAATTTTCTCGATATGCCGCGAAAGATGGAACTTATGGTTCTACTTAAGAGAATTGCTGCTGAAAAAAATAAGGCAATTTTATTCTCCTCCCATGACTGGGAACTTGCACTTGAAATGAATACTCATCTTTGGTTAATTGATGACAGTGGCGAGTTTAATGTTGGAATGCCTGAAGAGATCATTTTGCAGCAGAAACTTTTTAGTTCTTTTAAATCAAGTGAAATCGTCTTCAGCACAAAAAAGGGAAGGTTTGAAGAGGTGATTTCTCCTGTCTATAGTGTAGCTCTTGAGGGGGATGAATACGGAGTAAAATGGACCGGCCATGCTCTTCGTAAAAAACGTATTTCAGTAGATACTAATTCCGCGATAACAATTGTTTGCCATCAAAGTTATTGGGAGATAGTGAAGGGAGATAGGCGAGTTCGATTAGACGACTTGTTCAGTGTTGTATGGTTTAACTACGACTCCTTCTAGAATATAAATTTGATAGAAGAAGTCGTTAAAAAGTTCTTGTGGTTTTTCTTATCTATAACTATTGAAGAAAACTCATTCCCAGTCCTATCAATCCTCCAAATACGCCACCCCATACAACGAGCCATCCTAGATGCTCTTTGATCATTCGCTGAATGATTTCTTTGACCATTTGGGGTGTAAGTTCCTCAAGGCGCTGATGAACAATGTGGTCCACTTGTTCGATAAGTTGGTGAGCTGTATCTTTAGATGAGATCATCTCTTTTACTGCAGATTGTACCGCATCACTCTTTGCAATTTCTTCGATCTTCAGCTCAATCTTTTCTGTAAATGGTACACGAAGAGATTCTAATGCTCCTGCTCCACCAAACATCGAGAGCATTCCTCCAAGTGGTGATTCCATGACGGTCTTAATCAACTCTTCAAATAAAGAATTTGAGTCAATCTTCTTTAGTAATGGAGTAAGGTCCATTTCATGGCCTTGACTGTAGGAACTCAGAAATTTATTAATATTCTCTTTGGTGAAAAATTGTTCCATGATCATATAACGTATCCCGGCCTTAAATTTGCCGAAGTTATTTGGAACAACACCTGAGCCGTAGAGTCCTGGAACTTTTTCAAAAAGCATATGGATCGCAAGCCAGTTTGTAATGGCACCAGAAAATGCAAATACACCTACCGCGAGAATTTGATCACGGTATATTGGAGAGAAATACCCTCCGACAATGAGGAGAATAGATAGTAGGTTTGTTAGTATACTTTTATTCATTAATGAGATCCTTCGTTCATCTTTGTTAGAGTTGTGGTGTAGCCTTTTAGCTGTCCTTTTCTAATGACTTTAAGCTTAAGGGTTTCTCCAAATTTCTTTTTATCCATCACTTGAAAGTAATCATCGTAGTCTTTAATCTTTTTTCCGTCCATCTCAACAATGATGTCCCCAATGATTATTCGTCCATAGCGATCTTCTGTTATTCCCTTTAGGCCAAGTCGTGATGCAGGTCCACTCTTTAAGACCTTCATTACGACAAGTCCATTCCTTATTCCAAATCTATTTTTATAATGTGTGGGAAGGGGCCGAATACCTAAGAGAGGACGAATCATTTTACCATGGGAAATAAGCTGAGGTACTGCACGCTTTACTTCATTAATAGGCACAGCAAATCCAATTCCTGCAGAACTTCCTGAAGCGCTTATGATCATTGTATTCATGCCGATCACTTCACCTCTTGAATTAAGGAGAGGACCGCCTGAATTTCCTGGATTAATTGAAGCATCAGTTTGAATAACGCCATTAATTGTCACGCCACCAATTCCCTCTATCTTTCGACCTAAGGCCGAGATTATTCCACTGGTAATAGTATTGTCGAGTCCAAATGGGTTTCCGATTGCCATTGCTTTTTGGCCTACAGTTAAGAGATCTGAGTTTGCAAGTTTGACTGGGATTAGTGCCTGTGGCATTTCAATGAGCTTAAGTACTGCTACATCTTTTGTTGGTGCTACACCTATAACTTCTGCCTTATACTCTTTATTGTCTTTATGAAAAGTTACTACCGCATTCTTACTCCCCTGAATAACATGAAAGTTCGTGACGATGTGCTTTCCATCTTCCCAAACAAAACCTGTTCCTGTTCCCGCAGGAACCTCCACAGGATTAAGATCAAAAAAGGAACGTCTGATTTTTTTTATACTTGAAACGTGAACAACAGATTTAACGGCCGCGCTAAAAACAGAGACGGTATTTTTCTCATTCTCGGTAAAGAGGTTATGATCATCTGCACCATATAATGCGGTTGAAAGCACTGCAGCAAGGGTTAATATAAATTTAATCATCATTCCTCCGTACCATTCGATGTTTGTCAAAACTTGTGGTCTCTAGTATAGATGATGGTAGATGATATTTGTAAGTAAAGGTTAGCTATGGAAATTAAGTACTACAATCGAAAGGCAAATTGCTTGGAAACTGAGAAAGTTTACGGCGATAAGTTCTTGAAATGGCTATACCAAACGGGGGGAGGGCGCGCTCTAACTACTATTTTGTGCAAGGCCCCAATTAGTAAATTCTATGGAGCATTGCAGAATCTTTCCAATAGTCGCAACAAAATTGCCGACTTCATTGTTAACTTTGATATTAAGATGGAAGAGTATCTTCCTGAATGTGATGGGAAAGAGGGATATTCAAGTTTTAATAATTTTTTTATTCGTAAGTTTAAAGAGGGAGTTCGTCACTTTATTGCCACTCCTAATGTGATGCCTGCCTTTTGTGAAGCGCGATATTTGGGTCTCTCGGAAGTAACAGATGAGACGACATTTCCGGTTAAGGGAAAGGATTACCAAGCAAAGAAATTTTTGAATAATACGAAGTGGGAGAGTACTTTTACTGGAGGCCCTCTCATTGTGGCACGACTCTGCCCCACCGATTATCACCGATTTCACTTTATTGATAACGGAAAGGTTTTAGACCACTATAAGGTCAAAGGCCCACTCCATTCTGTTAGTCCAGTTGCAATTAAGGAGTATGGAGATATCCTCGCCAGTAATAAGCGAGAGGTAACTATTATTGAAACAGAAAATTTTGGTAAAATTGCGTACATTGAAGTTGGCGCAATTTGTGTAGGAGCGATAGTACAAAATTATGAAGGCAATTCGATTAAGCGAGGACAAGAGAAAGGTTATTTCCTATTTGGCGGATCTACAGTTGTTATCCTTGGGGAGAAGGGCGCATGGAAGCCTTCTGGGGACATCTTATCTAATAGTGAACAAGGAATTGAAACCTACATTCAGCTTGGAGATGAAGTCGCATCGCGGGAAGCCTAAGGGCAAAACTCGAAAGTAGATTTTACGGGGAAGTGATCTGACGGATAGATTCCATCCTCAGAACTCTTATCTAACTCTATTGATTTAGCATTAAACTGCTTATCAAATAGAATCCAATCAATTCTTTGGCCATTTGCACTTCTCTCTCCAAATTTGTGATGAGAGGGGACTTCGGCCTTTGATTCTTGAAGCCACGGATCGATAAGATCGCTCCATTTGTGGTTGAGCTCTCTTCTAACGGCCCCTGTAGGTGATTCATTAAAATCACCACTTAAGATGACTGGAAGATCTAATTTATTTAACTTATCAATTTCATCCATCAGTACTTTTATTTGCCCCAGACGAGGCCTATCTGCTGAATGATCTAAGTGAGTATTAACGTAAAGGAAATTTTGTTTACTGTTTTTAAATCGTCCACTGATCCAAGTACAGAGCCTTGGAAAGGCGCTATCAAATGAAAGAGTCGCAGGAGTGTTCGGTGTTTCTGATAACCAAATATCACCACTTTCAATCACATCAACTACATTGGGATCAAAAAATATACATGGGTACATTCGCTCATCAATCCATTCTCGATGATCGTCTGCGAGTTCAAGCTTTAGCTCTCCCTTGAAGTCATAGAGCTGAGCTCTCCGGCCCTCTTGGGTTCCCAAAAGGTGTGGAGAAAATTTATTGATAATTCCTGCAAGCACTGATTTTCTGTGCTTCCATTGATGATCTCCATCTCTGGGATTATCAAACCTAATATTTGATGAGACAATTCTATATTCCATAGTATAATTATATAAGAATTACTGGTTCTGTTAAAGGTGAAAAGTGGAAACTGACATAACAATTAGTGCAGATAATAGAGAAAGACTGGAGCGATACCTCGCACGCTGTGAGAGAAAACTTGACCATCTTACTCCAAGTGAACGAAGTTCTTTGATAGCTGACCTGAGAGCGTATCTTCTTATGGGCGATCAATCTGAACTTGGAAAGAAGCTTCTTCAAAATCGAGATGTCGTGGCGCTAGTCAATCCATTTTTGATCAACAAAGGGCTTCCCCTTATACGTACAAAAAAACGCGGAATCTTTCTTTATGTT
>JAGLCH010000325.1 GCA_023146355.1 Bacteriovoracaceae bacterium
ACAAAACGGGATACTTCCTAAAATTAAATGGAAGTGCAACGTATGGTAATAATGCTGTAATTGAGCTTTCTTACGAGCCTTCTAGTATTTAGAATTTGCTTTTTGACTATTCAGCTCTGTAACCCGGTTCATAAATCGAACCGGGAAGAATACTTTTTGTAACTGAGCATAGTTCATTCGAGAAGTTAAAATGCCCTCATTTACAAGAATCTCTTCAGCTAGTCCCATCTCTACAGCAGGATCAAAATCTTCAGGAATAAGCTCAACATTTTTGGCCTTAAACTCTGAAAATATTATCGAAAGATTTACGGGAATAAGTCCGGTGTGCTTATCAACCTTTGCTGGATCCATCATGGTAAATGCACGACTAAGAATCTTTTCACATCTCTCATGGAAAACAATTTTTCGATCATCTGCAGTTAGTCGCTCCCCTTGTAAAAATGCCATCCACTCATAAAACCTTGTATAGTTCTTAGTTCGAATAACATTTGGAAGCTTATTAGCGTCAGCAATAATTTCTACCGACCCCTCTTCTTCAAGTAAATTGACGAATTCTAAAACCTTTGCCTCAGATATTGCAAAGATTTCTGTGGCGTAATACTTTACCGTTTTCAAATTGATGACGTAGCATCCCTCTTCGGTTTTGGCATGGGCCCTAAATACCATGTAGATCATCGACAAAAGACGAACAATATCCACATTATTAAAAAACTTATACTGAGATGCTTTATCTCCGCGCCCAATAGAAACTTGAGAAGTCTCAAGCTCCTTAACTTTCGCATTGGTACTCCTAAGACGATCAGCAAGCGTATTAATAATCGTTTTAAACCATGGGTTCAGATTCTTCATTGTCTTACCAAAGGCGTTAAATGAGATCTCAACTAGCTCTGTGGTCACGATAGCAGAGGCCGAACAACTTCGCGTGCGAGACTTCTCGTCAAAGTACGCCATCTCACCTAAAACTTCTCCGGGGTGCAATACAGCAATGTCCACAAACCCTTTTCCCTTTTTAAGAAAAAGACGTAACTGACCTTTTTGAACTATGTAAAGAGAATCAGCTTGATCCCCTTCATTAAAAAGGACCTCACCAGGCTTCATAACTCTTACCCCAGACTTTGCACGGGATGCCTCAATATTATTTTTTACAACCACTCTCACTCTCCAGCATATTCATCTCAATATCTTTAGTGTAGAATAAGGGTAATTTTAATTCAAAGAGGTAATAAATGCATTCAAGAATAGAGCACGATACTGAAGGAACACCATTTTCCCAGGAACTAATCGAAGAAATCAGTGAGATACTCAGCTTTGTATATAAGGATAAATGCGAGTTAGCGAATAAAGAAATTCAGGTTTACGGTAAGACCTACCCCACAGAGCTGCTATTTGCCATATCAGTTCTAGAGAAAGGTGACGATAATGCAATTCCTGCGACCTTTATCGCCTCCGCAGATATTGGAGAAAAAAGACAAGATAAAATTCTCGATGCAATCGTTGATGGTGCAGGTATTTTTCTAGAGCAGTACCTGACTGATTCTCACTGGGATGGATATAGTGCAAACTGGTCAGAGGAAGAATTAAAGGGAATCACAATTCATTGTCAAATAACTCGGGAAAATATAAAGCTGAGTATTATGGCAGATCAATTACTCAATCAATAAAAAAAAAGACCCATGTAATGCATGGGTCTTTTTTATAAAATATAAGCTCAAATTATTATTCTTCGTTAAAACTAGGCTTGCTTCCACCTTTTGCTTCAAATGCGAAATCGCTATCATCATCGTCAAAGTTTTCGTCTTGCCCATCTTCTGTACCAGGCCCGCCACCTTCAATATTTAATTCTTGAAGAACCTTAAAGAATGTTTTGTCATCAACGAGGTCATTTAAAATTGCCTCTAGATTCTTAACAGGAAACTTTTCAACAAGCTCTTGAATTAGGGAGTGCAGCTTTCCTTCCTCTAAAATTCCTTGCTTTTTCTTTACTTCCATCCAGTTCTTGATGTAGTGGTATCGGCAATATCCCATAGTGGTTTCAGGATTTTCACAACCTTTTTCTAAACACTCTCCAGACTCAGTACTAAAAAAGTCCATTGTCTTGATTGAACTAAGGATATCATGAATACCAAAGTCCTCGCTTAGTGCCAAAATCTCATCAGTGATTGATTCTTTGACCACTTGTTCATTAGTTCTTTTCTTTACTTTTTTAGCATCTGATTCAACTGCTGCGCTGTCGATGACGACATCAATAACATCCTCAGGCTTTATAGACTTAGAAGTATCTGCTAGATCGAGTTCATCTTCATTCTCTTGCTCGATGATAACTTTTTCTTTTTTGCTAGACTTCTTCAAAGCACCTTTTGCTTCCACTTTTTTAGGCGCGGCCTTTTTCGCTGCAACGTTCTTAGCTGGCTTCTTAGGCCCAACTGTTTTTGCTGCTACCTTTTTTGGTGCCGCGATCTTTTTTTCAACTTTTGCTATAGATTTTTTAACAGCTACTTTTTTTGCAACTTTAGTAGGTGTCGCTTTTTTAGCAGCTACTTTTTTTATAATTTTCTTCGGAGCGGCCTTCGGTACGACTTTTTGGGCCACTTTCTTAGCAACCTTTTTAGGAGCTGCTTTTTTTACTACTTTTT
>JAGLCH010000326.1 GCA_023146355.1 Bacteriovoracaceae bacterium
AAGGCCAAAAAGCTATTAATGAAACTATCTGTATGAGGATAATACTATGAGCAAATTTAACACCGATTCATTAAAATCAATAAAGCTAAAAGATAAGAGTAAACTCTTTAAGAATGATTCAAATGAGTTTCTTCGTAATCGTAAATTAGTTACAGAGGCACTCTCTATGGCCATCTTTGATGGTGATAAGGAGGCATTTCACGATATTATATCTGGTTATTTAAATGTCATTAACAAAGAAGAACTCTCTCGTAGATCAAAGGTTCCAATCGCTACAATTAGAAGAATGGCCTCAGGATCAAACTTTAATGTTGATAATATGCTTAAAGTTACAGCAACAATTAGTAAAGAGCTTGCCGCTTAAAATAGATTATGAACTGGAATTATTGTCCTTTATAAGCATTCGATGTCCTTAGTCTGTATTCCTCTTGCTCAAGTTTGGTTTTGGATAAATTCTGAAGGGAATCAGATTACCATTTTGAAACTTGTGATGCTTCTTCGTGAAGGACGGGTGATTAACCATTAGAAAACCGAGGGTAGCACATCGTTTCTTCTAAAAAGATAGACTTAATTTATCTCTTACAAAAGAGCATCATCATGGACTGCGAGGTCAATGGCCTCTTGAAAGCGATGCTCTTCTTCGACAATATCTAGTCGTTTTTTTACAGCATCTTCAACAAAAGCTTCCTGTGTGAGCCCTATATAGATGGAATAAATCATAAATAAGAGCATGATGGCAAAGGGAAGGCCCGTACAGATGGTGGCAGTTTGAAGAGTTTTAAGTCCTCCTCCTAGAAGTAGCACAGCAGCAACAACTCCTTCCATTATTGCCCAGAAAACTCGTTGTGGGATTGGTGAATCTAATTTTCCACCTGATGTAAGGTGATCTACCACGAGAGAGCCCGAGTCGGAGGACGTAACAAAAAAGACAACGACTAAGATAATTCCGATGATGGATAGTAAATCAGTTAGTGGGTAATTTTTTAGCATGACAAATAGTGCAGTGGAAATATCACTCTTAACTGCTGCAGAAATATCCGCTATTCCATTGGATTGAAGGTAAAGGGCAGAGCCGCCGAAGATCGACAAAACAATGAAAGAGAGAAAACTGGGAACAATCATGACGCCGACAACAAATTCACGAACAGTGCGGCCTTTAGATATTCTAGCAATAAACATCCCGACAAACGGTGACCATGAGATCCACCACGCCCAGTAAAAGACAGTCCAAGATCCCTGCCAGTTAGATTTTTGAAAGGTCTCTGTCCAAAGACTCAGTTGAGGTAACTTACTTATGTAATAACCAATATTTTGAATGCTGGCGGACAAGATATAGACTGTGGGTCCGACGATGATGAGAAACAAAAGAAAGATACCTGCTAGGCCCATATTGATCTGCGAAAGTTTTTTAACTCCAGAATCAAGCCCTGCAACAACTGATGACGTTGCCATTAAGGTGATAACGATAATCAAGATAACCTGAACGGTTACACTAATCTCCACACCAAAAAGATAATGAAGCCCCGCATTTACTTGCTGTACTCCAAAACCTAGTGACGTCGCAAGTCCAACGATTGTTGCCAAAACGGAGAGTATATCAATCAGGTTTCCCCAAAAGCCGTATATTTTATTACCTAAAATAGGATAAAATATTGATCTAACCGTGAGGGGAAGGCCTCTATTGAATGAGAAAATGGCGAGTCCTAACCCTACAATAGAATAGATGGCCCAAGGATGCAGTCCCCAGTGAAAATATGTAACACCCATTGCTGCCTGCGCTGCAAGAGGGGAGCCTCCTACTACACCTGCAAACATTGGGGAGGGGGACATGTAGTGGGAAATGGGTTCTCCAACGCTCCAAAACATTAACCCAATTCCCATCCCGGCAGAAAGTAGCATTGCATACCATGAGAGAGTTGAAAATTCAGGTATTGCATCTTTGCCGCCAATACGGATTTTTCCAAGGCGACTAAAGGCAAAATAAGTGGCCGCTATGATCATGATATTAACAACTAGAATCATAAACCAGCCCATATATTTTGTGATTGCTGCCATACCACTATTAAAAATAGATGAGGACTGCTCTCTGAACATTAAGGTTAGCAGAATAAAAATCATGAGTACTATAGAAGAGATAAAAGTTACCTGGGGATTAATATCAAAGCCGAAACCTGCGATGTTATCTTCTCCTGGCCCCTTTTGACCTTCTTTATCAAACATTGATGATGAAGGTGTGATCTGAAGCCCACTAAGTCGTGAGCGTTCATTTATGGCCTTCGTTCGGGCCATATCTTCTGCCGCTTTTAACTTTTTTTCTAGGATGCTTTTCGATTTTTCTTTTTTTTTGTCTAAGAGATGGCCCATCTATATACCTTTCATTAATATTTAATACCCAGTTGAAACATTCATCGTTTTACGTTTTTTATATTATACCGCAAATCAAATAGTCTTCAAGGTGAGAAGATGAGTAGCAAAATAATGTGATGGACCGAACTAGTTTATCCTCGGTGTCCCGATGCAGGGCCATTTTTTAGCTCTTTATCCTGGTGCCTTTTGACCGCAATCAAAATATCACGTCGGCTGATCACGCCAATTGGTCTTCTTTTTCCGTCTACTACTGGGTAGCAATGTGCTGGGCTTTTCGAAAAGACTTCTGTTAAGTCGAACATCGTCGCATCCCCATTAATCACTTCAACTTCACTGTTCATGTAATCTCCTACAATTCCGTAAGGTTGGTCGTAGTAGAGGTTTCCAATTGTTGCTTTAAGACAGTTGTCTTCAGTGATAACCCCAATCAATTCGTTCTGCTCATTGACGACAGGGCCACCAGGGATTCCCTCTTTTATGAGTGTTGCAACCACTTCTGTTATATTTTGATCTTTTTTAAATGTGGCCGATTTCTTTTGCATACAGGTCGATACTTTTAGATTCTTAAGCAAGTTGCCTCCTTTTGGGTTAATTGAAATTGTTATATCGTTTAATCAGAGTATAATGGCTCAGAGAATTAAGAGTATATCTGCAAGTGGGTATATAATCAAATTAGTTGGAGTCTTGCCTGTGTCTAATCACAAAAAATGTCGATTTATTGAAAAAGAGTATTGTAATCATGTATTTAAGCCTAAATCGATCCCCATGTCCCAATTGGCATCAATTAATATCGGCCATGATGAGCTTGAGGCGCTTAAGCTAGTAGACTTCGAGCATATGCGCCAGTCAGATGCAGCAAAAAAAATGGGCGTTTCATCTGCAACGATTCAGAGAATTATTGAAGCGGCGAGAGAAAAAATTATTCGCGCTCTTATTGAAGGACATGCCATCATAATTGAGGGTGGACAGTACAAGGTCAAGTCAGATTAAATGTTGACGTGGGTTATATACCCAGATAACCTTTAGGCGAGATTGCTTAAGGAGTAGTATGAACACAGTTAGCTATTTTCCCATTGGGATAATTAAAACAAATTTTGACTGTAAAAGTGGTGTTCCTATTCAGGCGGCCTTTGGTGCCGATCATTTTGGTAAGGTAATTCTTAATTCTGAATATGCTGATGGCCTAAAGGATTTGGATGGTTTCTCTCACATTCATCTTGTGTATCACTTTAATCGCCATGAAGAGTATAAGTTAATTGTCCGCCCTTATATGGATGACACGCCAAGAGGACTATTTGCTACTCGTGCTCCAAAAAGACCCAATGGTATTGGGCTCTCCTTAGTTGAAATTGAAAAGATTGAGGAGAATATTATCTATTTTAAAGGTGTTGATATCCTAGATAATACACCTCTGTTAGATATTAAGCCTTACTATCGTCAGATTGACTCAAGAGAAAATGCAACCTGCGGCTGGCTAGATGAAGCACAAAAGATCAACCCTATTTCTGACGATCGGTTTTAAATGAAACTCAATATATTTCTCCTCTCTTTTTTGTGTATCAGTTCCTCTTTTGCTCATCCTCATATCTTTATTGATGTGAACTCAAAGCTTGTAAAAGTCGATAATAAAAAGATTCAAATTGATGTGGAGTGGTTATTTGATGGGATGACCTCAGAATCACTTATTGGTGATTTTGATGCCAACATGAATCAGAAGATTGATCCTTCCGAGCAAAAGTTATTGGTGAAAAGCTTTAAAGACAATATTTCAAAGTATAACTATATGACTGAGATCCAGTTGGGCAGCAATAAAGAAAAGATAAAATTTAATGTATCCAATCAGTCCTTTGCAACAAAGGCAATCGTTTTTGATGGCGCTAAAATGACCGGCCTTCTTTATCGGTATTCGATTATTGCCAAGAATAGTAATATTGGCGATAAGCTTCGTGTGCGTATAGTTTTTTATGATCCAAGTTCCTATAGTGAGCTTGCTCCTGCTGCTAAAATATCAATTCCAAAGAGTATTAAGACGCTAAACTCTAAACTTATTAAGATTAAGTCTATGCAAGACTTTACGGTTGGCCTGTAGTGAAAAATCTATCTCGAATTCTCATTCCTCTATTTCTTTTATTGGTAGTTTTGGGCATTACTATGCAATGGAGTGAAATTTGGTTTTTCTTGAAAACCGAGCAGAGAACGCTCAACAGAACTCTTCTCCATTATGTGAGGGGACTAAAACAAGGGTTTTCGATACTCTTATTTGTTAAGTTATTATCAATTTCAATTCTTTATGGTTTACTTCATGCTTTAGGGCCCGGTCATGGAAAGGCCGTTGTTGCTACCCATATGATTAGCAAGAATAAAAAATGGAGTTCAGTTTTTAAGACAGCACTAGTAGGAAGTTTGACCCATGTGGGGGTTGCGACTTTAATTGCTTTTAGCTTTCACTGGTTTTTTACAGGGCTTGGTATTTTTGCCAAGCAGGAAGTTAGTCGTCAGTTCTCTTATGCGAGTGGAGCACTAATCATCCTCGTTGGAATAGTCTTTTTATCTTCCGGATTGCTTAAGAAAATTTTGCCATCGGGACTTTTAAAGTCTGTGAATAATGATGGGCTGATCGGAGTAATTGCAGGTATTGTACCTTGTCCGGTGACGATGACAATACTACTCATCTCTCTTAGATACTCTATACTCTATGTTGGAATTGCTGCAGCAATTGGAATTGGAGTCGGGCTTTTTATTGCTCTATGCTCCGTTTCTATCTTTTCAGTTTATTTTATGAAGCAGTCACGTATTCCAATTAGTTTAAGAGAAAAAGGAAGATCACTGCTTACAGTTCTGCCTTTAATTCAAGGGACTATCTTTGTTATTATTGGTGTAATGCTTCTGCCTCTAACCTAATTTAAGGGATTATATTGCTTTTTGGGGAAAGCTATTTAACTGTAAATGTTGAGAGGGTGAAAACTACAAAACACATTAACTTAATTTTTTTCATTGTTATTTCTTAGTCAGGAGTAGGAGGTGGATGTCTCTCCACAGGCCAACGGGACGAATTAGTTTTCTTTCGATCATTTCAAAAAAAGCAATAGTTACTTCTGCACAGCAGGATTTTTTTCCATTTTCTTTATAAATGACTTGCTTGATCTGTCCAAGCATTCCAGTATACTCAGTATATTTTGTAACAACTCGAACTCGTTCTCCAGTGGTTAATTCTTTCCTATATTTAATTCGATTCTCAATTACAATGGGTGCCTTTTTCTCTTCTATGGCATTTTGTTTTGTGTATCCAAGCTGTGCGTACAGGTGCCACCTGGCCTCTTCTAAGATTTCAAGGTAGCGAGCATTATTTACGTGCCCTAAAAAATCAAGGTGATCACTGGTAATGGTGGTCAGGTAATCTTCTGGGGATGTCATATTATTCGCTACCTTTTGTTTGAAAATTAATGGTCGCAGGCGTTAGGTCCACTTGTTAACGTTCCATTGAGGTAATCAGTAACGGCCTTTTCAGGGTCGATTTCATCTACACCTGTAATAACCTGAATTCCTTGAGCTGTAAAAAGTGTCTTTGCTTTATGCCCCATTCCTCCCGCAAGTACGATATTACCGCCTTGCTCTCCAACCCACTTCGGTAATAGGCCCGGCTCATGTGGTGGTGGTGTAATATCTACATTTTCGATAATTGATTTAGTGTCTTCATCAATTTTAAAAAATCTAAAAACTTCACAGTGGCCGAAATGCATACAAAGTTTATTGTCAGCTAATGGCATTGCAATTTTCATGGTATCTCCTTAGATCCAGTGTCCTTCAACACTTGGGTTTGTTAATTTTTCTAATTTATTTTCTGCAAATAAATCGATTGCTTCTTGAACTGTTGATTCCTTTGTTGTGTAGGAGGTTATTCCTGCAGCTTCAAGTACTCTAAATGCCTTAGGCCCAAGGTTTCCTGTGATTAAAATTTCTGTGTCCTGTTCAGCAACGAATTGAGCTGTTTGTATTCCTGCACCTTGCTTGGCCTGTTTATTAATTTCGTTTGTAATTACTTTAAATGATTTATTTTCGGTGTCATAAAAAGAAATTGTATGGGCCCTTCCAAATCGAGGGTCCATTTGGGATGACAAATCATTTCCTGTTGTTGTTATTGCTATAATCATATTTTCTCCTTTTTAAGTTTCTTAGATGTTTTCGAGTATATCGTTTACAATCGCCCAGATCTTTTTGATCGACAAACTTGCGCTGCCATTGCTGTATTCAACGATGGTGATGTTCTTTTTATGTGCTTTGTTTACATCATTATCAAATGCTATACTTCCAATAGTTTCAATGCTCATTCGTTTTGCTACTTCCTTAATCTCTTCAGCACGTAAAGTATTGAGGTCAAATTTATTGATAACTATTTTTGATGGAATGCCAAAGTGTTGTACTAGTTCAATCGCGCGTTTCATATCGTGAATACCTGAAAGCGTTGGTTCAACTACAATGATTGCAAGATCAGCACCTGTGATTGATGAAATAGCAGGGCACCCTGTCCCAGGGGGGCCATCATTTAAAATCTGTGATGCATCTGTATAGCTAGCGAGCTTACCGGCATTTTCCCTCACTAAGCTTACGAGTTTTCCGGAATTTTCTTCTGCGACTCCAAGCTTTGCGTGACTCATATACCCAAAAGGAGTTTTTGAGATAAACCAGTTTCCTGATATGGCATCTTTCGAACTGATTGCGTCGGTAGGACAGATTCTGCTGCAAAGGCCACACCCCTCACAACTAAAGGGGCCAATGGTATGAACTCCATCGTGGTTTGAAATGGCATCAAATTGACAGTGTTCTAGGCATTGTCCACACTGAGTGCAATTTTCCTCATCTATGACATAACTTTTCCCTCCCACAAATTGGCCTGCATCGATAAGGGCGCCCTTAACAACAATGCTTAGATTTGAAGCGTCTACATCACTATCTGAAATAACCTGATCTTTCCCTAAGAAACTAAATGATGAGGTTAGTGTGGTTTTCCCTGTACCACCTTTTCCACTTATTACGACAAGTTCCTTTACTCTCGGCCTACTCTTTTGCGTCGGTGGGGCAGTCCATTCTTCTTTTGATATTGGGGCCAAAGAGCTCTCTCGTTTAATTTTTGGTATCGATCCGCAACTAATAAGCTCTTTATAAATGTTGTCAAAAATAGGCACCAATTCAGGGTGCTCCTCGATGAGTACTTTTCCGTCGGAGTAGCTTTTTGCATAGCGCTTTTCAAAGGGGATTATCCCAACGATTGGAATATTTGAGCGATGTGCAAATTCCTCAATGATCGAATCATCATTATTGGATCGATTAATAACAATTCCAGTCTTTATTTTCATCTCTTCTGTGAGGGCCGCCGCTAGTTTTAGATCATTGAGGCCAAAGGGAGTGGGCTCAGTGACAAGGATGCAGTAGTTAACATCTTCAAGGGTTTTTACTACTGGGCATGTTGCTCCAGGAGGTGCATCTAACAGCGTAATCTCACTTTCAATAATTTCTTTTTTTAACTGGTTGATGACCATAGGAGACATGCTTTCACCAATATTGAGCTCTCCCTGACCAAATTTAAGATTCGAACTATTGAAATCAGTTTGAATTATTCCAATGTTTTTGGCCTTCATGGTAAATGCTTTTTCGGGGCAGAGATGAGCACATGCACCACAAGAGTGACAGAGCTCATCAAAAACTAAAATTTTATCTTTTACCTTGGCAAGAGCATTGTATTGGCAAACAGAAACACATTCTCCGCAGAGATTGCACTTATCTTTATTCCAGATGGGCCTTTTCGCCGTTACAGATTTTTCATCGTCAAACTTGGAATTGAGAAAGAGGTTATCATTGGCCCCCTCTACATCACAGTCGAGTAACATGACTGAATTCTTAGTATTTATTGTAAGGTGTTTTGCGAGATTGATGGCAACAGTTGTCTTTCCTGTACCGCCTTTTCCGCTTGCGATTGCTATTTTCATAATTGTCCTAGGATAAGTTTTGTTGATTATGGCGGGTATATACTCGCTTGTCAAGTTTGGACTGCTTACGACTGTTGGGATATACGGTTGCCTTTTTCTTGTTGGTAGTGGGTTTTTACTCGGAACAATAGTGAGCTGATGATTTTGAGTGTGGTATATACAAAATTTGAGCATGTAGCTAGACAGGCATATAATACTGGTGTGTTTTGTGAGGTAAACACCCAGAAAACCGACTAAACATATAAAAAAATTTTGAATGACTTAGAAAAGGAATATATGAAAAATCTCTCATTGTATTTTATAAGGCGTCCTATACTTGTTAATTTCATTTTAGCATTGAACTTTATTTTAGGCGGATACTTTATTTATAAAGTTCCAAAAGAAGCATTTCCAGGTGTTTCACTAAATCAAATTGTCATCGTAACAAAATATTTAGGTGCTTCTTCAAAAGATGTAGAACTAAATATAACGAGGCGAATAGAAGATAAAATTTCTGAAATTGGTAACATCAAAGAATACCGTTCTAGTTCTATCGAGAGTGTATCTCGTGTAACCATTTTTGCGAATGATGATTTAGACGACTCCCAGTTTAAAGACTTGCTATTGGATGTTCAGGCAGAGGTCGATAAAATAGATGATTTTCCTGCAGATGTAGAGGGGGCCCCAGTCATTACGAGTGTAACGACAGAGGATCGTCCAATAATGGAAATTGCTTTTTCGGGACAATATGATCTTTTAAAAACAAAACTTCCTCAATTTGAAAATGACCTCAGAAATATTTCAGGAGTTTCAGGTGTAACAACAGTTGGCCTGCCTGATGAAGAGATTCATATTGAGGTAGATGCTAAAAAGGCAATTGAGAAAGATATTGACTTAAATTCGGTATACAACGCTATCAACACGCGAAATCAAGTTGGGACAGGTGGAACACTTGAGTCCGACTTAGCGCAAAAAAAGATTGTTTCATTCAATAAATATGAAAAGGCAGAAGACGTTCTTGATACTGTGATTCGAATGTCACCAGATGGGCAAGGAGTATTTCTTGGCGATGTCGCAAGTATTATTTACCGGCCCAAAGATGATAAGCTCATCGTAAGAAATAATGGGAGTCGAGGCGCCACTATTCTTGTTGCGATTCGTAGCGGAGTTGATCAACTTAAAGTCTCTGACAAGATTAAAGAATTTCTTTCCAGTGTGAAACTACCTGCGGGAACAAGTTACATCTTAAATAATGATGTTTCAGATAACGCTAGAAGCAAGTTCTCATTGTTGAAAAAAAATGGCGCTATAGGCTTTGCATTGGTCCTAATATTGTTGTTCTACTTCTTAGGCGGGAGAGCTGCATTTTGGACAGCATTTGGTATTCCATTTACAATCTTTGGCAGCATGCTTTTCTTTGTTCCTATGGGGTTGACTTTAAATTCAGTCTCAATGGGAGCATTTGTAATCATTTTAGGAATGATTGTTGATGGTGCAGTGGTTATCAGCGAAAGATTTGATGATAATATTAGACAAGGTGATTCCCCAGAAGAGGCGGCCAGTAATTCAGTCAGTGTTCTTTGGAGGCCTGTTCTGGCAGCTGCATTGACAACGATAGTGGCATTCTTACCATTGATGGCACTAGGTGGACTTCCCGGGAAATTTATTTGGCAAATGCCAACGGTTGTTATGATTGCACTACTTGTTTCATTAGTAGATTGCTATTTGCTTTTGCCAGCACACCTAGCGCACGGGTCAATTAAAAGAGCTAGTTGTGAAGAGAAAAAAGTTGTTGTTTTTCTGGTAAGACTCTATGGGGAAATATTGAGAAAGGTATTTGAATACCGTTACCTCGTTATATTAGGTTTCCTTGGTGTACTTATTTTTAGTGTATTTGTTGGCGCAACAAAAGTTCGTAAAGATTCTTTTCCTCAAGAAGCGTCAGAGGGGTTTACCATTTTGGCCACTTTAAAAAAAGGGTACTCTCCAGAGAAGGTAGAAGTCATAATTAAGGACCTTGAAAAGAGTATTGAGAGGTTGAAGAAAAATGAGCTGGCCGGATATACTGCGAGGTTAGGAACTCACAGTCTTAGTTCACTCACAAGCTTGGGAACAGAAGAGAATTTAGTTGCGTTTTTAGTTTATCTCACCCCGTACAGTGAGAGAAAGAGAACAGCGCAGGAATTAATTGATGAAATTAAGCTTGATAATTTAGATACATTTAATTCAAAAGGGTACAAGTTAGAGTTTGATCTTATGAGAATGGGACCACCTTTAGGAGAACCATTTGAGTTGATTGTTTCATCTAATAGGAATAACAAAAGAAAGGAATCCTCGGATAAACTAATTCGTTTTTTGAAAAATATTGAAGGTGTATCTGATGTTAAAGATGATTATATTCCTGGGAAAGATGAGATAAACCTAAAGCTAAACTATAAAAAAGTTGCGCAAGCAGGATTGACGCCGGTAGATATAATTAGAACCTTGAGAATTGCTTTTGATGGGCAGGTTGTCACTGACTATTCATCTGTTAATCAATCTTATGACTTCAGGCTTAGGCTTGATGAAAAATCGAGAGGCGATTTTAATTTTATTTCAAAACTTCCTATCGCAAATAAGCGAGGTCAGTTAATCAAGTTGAATACTATGATTGATTATCAGGAGAGACCATCTTATGCCGAGATAAAGCATTACAATGGTCTTCGATCCACTTCTATTACAGGCAACATTAATACTAAAGAAATAATGGTACTAGAAATGCTTTCCCTATTTAAGTCGAAATTTATTAGAGACAAAAATATCAAGTACACGATAAGCGGTAGGCCAGTAGAAGAGGCAAAGATTTTTTCTGGACTAAAAATGGCAGCACTATTTGCGATAGTTGGAATTTATTTTATTTTAAGTTTGATGTTTCAATCCTATTTAAGGCCCTTCCTCATTTTATCTGTTGTTCCATTTGGTGTTGTTGGAATCTTCTTGTCTTTTTACCTTCATGATTTGCCACTTTCTATGTTTGCAGGAATTGGACTGATAGGACTTGCAGGAATTGTAGTTAATGACTCGATCGTACTAGTTGACCATATTGGTCAGCGCATAAGACGAAATGGTGGGTTTTCTCAAAAAATTCTTATTCAAGCGGCAAAGGAACGTTTCAGGCCAATTGCACTCACAACGATTAGTACAGTTCTTGCTGTTGCTCCTACCGCGTATGCAATTGGTGGTTATGACCCATTACTGTCTCCGCTCTCCCTTGCCATTCTCTATGGACTAATATTTGGAACGACCGTTGTTCTTTTTCTTATTCCAACTCTATATTTAATTGGAAATGAGTTAGGTGCCAAGGTTAAGCAATACAGAGGTAAAAAAATGAATAATCTAGTCGTTATTATGGTTTTTATTTCGGCCGGTGTTACATTACCTGAGCAAGTTAATGCACAAGATAATTTGAATATTCCATCAATTGTACAATTGTTAGAAAAATCCAGTGAATACAAAATACAAAACGAAGACACCAAGCAGTTTCAATTCGCAGAGGATGGAGTTGATGGAATGCTGGATAGCAAATTACATACAAAACTATATAAATACTCCTCTGTAAATTACCCAAATCCTCCCTTGTCTTTAGACTCCAAAAGAGAGGGGTTTGGACTTTCTTTTGATTTTGAAAAAATGACATCATACGGTCTCAAGATTGGGCTTGGCGTTGGATTTGAAGATAAGGAATTGGGTACAATACCAAGTAGTAATCAGTTCTCTCAGGATGCGTTAGATAGCACCTATAAGGCATCATTTTCTATGCCTCTTTGGCGAAATTTTGGTAGTCGAGAGTATCACTATAAAAAAAACACAGCATCTCTGATAAAAAAAAGAAATGGGTATGAGGTACAGTCGGAAAAGGAGTCGATTGTTCGTGATGCTATTTTAGTTTATTGGACTATGGCAAAACTACTTAGGGAAAAACAAATTGCTCAGAGTTCACTTGATCGGTTTCGGGGACTTCACAGGCTAAACGTTGCCAAGCGGAAGTCAGGAATTATTAGCAAAGCAGAACTACTAACATCTGAGGTTGAAATCACCAATAGAAAGAGAGTTTTAGCAGAAATTACTTCAAGTATTGAGACTGAGAAAATTAAACTGAAGTCGATTTTAGAAATTGAGATAAGACCGACTATCAATATCGATGATATGAGAGTCTCATCAATCTTAATGAAGCTTTCAAGTAAGCAAGTTGTTAGTCTCATCGAAAATGGGCGTATTAATTCTCAAATGAAAAATAACGAGGAAATTTCTGAAAGTTTACTTAAGATAGAGAAGGAGTCCTCCAAGTCAAATGTAGATTTATATATGTCGCTTAAAAGTTTTGGTCGTGGCAGTAGTCTTAGTGCGTCTATGAATGAGAATAATATAGATAAATACGAAGTTTATGCAGGTGTAAGCTGGGATCTTGATTTGGGAGGCAAGAAGGCCACAAGCAATATGGCGAGTGTACTAAGTCAAAAACGACAATCAAAATGGCGAAAGGACCAAGTTCAATTAAGGTTGGGCAATCTTTTTACTGAAATCAAGGAAAGGGTCCATTCTAATATCCAACAGATTTCATTTTTAAAGAAAATAATCATTCAGCAGAAAGAAATTTTAAAAGTAGAGAGAAGGCGTTTTAGAAATGGGAAAATTACGACTCTCGATTATGTAAAACTTCAGGAGGCCTATGATAAAAGTTTACTTCAAATAATTGGCCTCGAGTTTTTGAATGAAATCACATCCCTTAATCTTTTTAACGCATTAGGTAAGATGGATATGTACCTAGCGCAATACAGGTAATTTGGTTATATCTCTTCCTGTGGGGAGGGATGGCGAATGTCGTGAATTATTTTCCCTGTTTTATGCAATTTTTCAATGTGATAAGATGTTAACATGAAAAATAAAGCTAAAATCCTATTGCCAATTTTCCTTTTAATCACCTTAATATCCTCAATTTTTGCTGCTCAAAGTCTTCGAACTTTGCAGAAAAGAACAAATATTAGAGTAAATGCAGGTAAAACGGGTCTTGCGAAAATAGTCACTTTACCGAAAGGAACAGTCGTCTCGTTCTCTCAAGATGATTTAAAAAATGCTAAGAATCTAGAGTACACTCCAGGAAGGAAGACTGAATTTGTCGAAAATATTAAAGTAGTCTCGATACCTGCAGAGCACGGTATGTTACCACATCAAATTGATGAGCTTGCCTATAATTTAGATACAGGCATTCCGCTTTATATGTCAAAGGACTCTCTGGAGAGTGCAAAGTCACCAGGTTCTCAGCAAGATTTTGTAATGACACTAAAAGAAGGTGCCATGATTTATTCACATGCAGAGTCTTTTAATATTCTCAATAAAGAGGAACTAGGGGCCATTAGAAATGAGGTGCTCTTTTCAGAAGGGTCTTGTACGACGAGTACATTACCATCTATCCTTGGAACACTTCATTTTTCTCCTGTAGGGGAGCGTATCTATGGTGACATGGTAATGAACTATAGTCTTTCCCCTCAGGTGGATAAGATGCTGAGTTATGCCCTTAATCGGAAAAAGGCCCCTGGAGCACAGCTAGGAGACTGTTATCGGTATGTAAAGTTGGCACTATTAAATGCTAATCTTGTTCCCTTTTACCTTGATGGCGGTTCTGCATACATGGCCACTGATATATTGACCAATGTTGAAAAGCGTCTTACTGAACTTAAGAAAAGAGGCGAAGTTAAAAAGAGCGCTGAAGTCAAAAACTATGTTAATCTTATTGGTGATGATTCACCTTATAAAGACTTGATTAAAAATCCCTATGACGCTCCAAGAGGTTCTATTTTAATTTATGAAGGGGGCCTACATGGTCACATTGAAATTAAAGTCGGAAATACAGGTGAGGGTGGATTTATTAGTGATTACTTTTCTGATTCTGCCAGAACGGGTGATCCTGATAATGGGCTGACTAATCAATTGAGCGGTAGTCGTACTAGAAAATTAGTTGCTGTATTGGTTCGTCCAGGTATGGAGTAATAAATGAAAGTATTTATTGTTATTATGTTGTCACTGTTATCTTTTAGTTCCGTTGCTCAAATGGTGACGACAGATAAAGAGGTAATTTCTCTTTTGGCATCAGTGGGTAAAGAAAAACGTATTGTGTTTAAAGACCTTAGAAAGAACATCGACCGTGCCTACAAAGCACTCGACCGTGTTGTAGACCACGTAGCGGCAAATGCAACGGATAAAACGGTTTCAGAAGCTCTTCGCGTGGGAATTTACGCCGCGTCGCTGGACTCGGCCCATACTTCAGGAATGATTTTACTCAATGTATATACCAAAAATAAAAAACGAGTTAATAGACTTCTTAAGAAGTTTTCTGCCAAAAAATCTAAGTTACTACTAAACCACTTAAGTGCAGCTAAGAAAGAGCAAGAAAAAGGAAATGGGCAGCTTTAGAGCATTGGAAAAGTAACCTTGATTCCTGATCTCTTATCGTCTTTCGCTAACCATAGTTCTCCTTCTTGAACTGTGGCATAGATCTCCATTGTTCGACCAACGAGTGAATCAATTTCATCTCCCTCAAGGGGGGTGAGATGAATGACTTGCAGGTTCTTAAATCGTGCAAGATCTTTCTTTATTTGTTCAAACCAATCAATTGAAGCTCTTTCGTGATAAGTGAAAATAGAAACCTTTCTTGCTTTGCCGCAGGCCTGCTTAACCCGTTTTAAATCCGGTGTTCCAAGCTCTACCCAGTGCTCTATTTCTCCTATTTGATTGTGAACCCACATCTCAGGCTCTTCCTGGGAACTTAGGCCCTTTGTGAATTCAGGTCTTTCTGCAGAGAGCAGGGTGAATACTGCCAGCCGGTACATCATTCTTTTTTCGTTCTCTGATGGGTGCTGAGCAACAGTTAGTCCATAATCGTCATAATGATTATTGTCGATATCGCTTACGGAGAGTTGAACTTTATAGATAGTCGCTTTTAGTGCCATGTTATATAAACTTCTTATTGGTTAGGGTGAATAAGCATATGTAACTTATGAATTTTAGGTATTATGCCTTATATATTCCGTTTTGCTAATATTACTCTATTAACTTATTTACTGAGTTTGAGCTTTAGTAATGGTCTTAGTAACAGATCTTGCCAATAGTTGGCCTCCGGTGTAGAGTGTCCAAACTCTTGAATTCACATAAAAAATAGGTAGTTGAGATGGGCAAAGGTCACAAGAATAGAACAAGAAGAACAGATGTCGAACTCACTCCTGATAGGGTGTCTGGATCAACAATCAATTGGTATCCGGGCCATATGGCAAAGGCACTCCGCCAAGTTAAAGAGAAAATGAAAGGGGTGGACATCATCCTTGAAATTCGCGATGCAAGAGTGCCGCTGACATCTGGTAATGCTGCTTTAGAGAAAACTATTGGAGGCAAGCAAAAGATTGTTGCCCTTAATAAGTGTGATCTTGCTGACCCTAAAGCTATTGAAAAATGGTCATCTTGGTTTAAAAAGAATAATGTCGATCACCTTTTTGTAAATTCTCTCAATAAAAGCTCTCTCAAAAAGCTTGTTGATCAGGCCCGAAAATCAGTCATCGAGCGAAAGATTGCTTCAGGTTCAATTGCTCCCGGAAGTTCGCTTCGAATGATGGTTATTGGTCTTCCCAATACTGGGAAATCTACTTTCATTAATACTCTTGCAGGAAAAAAAGTAGCACGTACTGCCGACCGACCTGGTCATACACAGTCACAGCAGTGGGTGAATATTGATAAAGATCTTTTATTAATGGATACGCCAGGGATTATGCCTCCTGATATTGCAACCGACGAACAGGGATACTGGCTTTGCGCTATTCATGCAATTAAAGATGATATTATTGGAAAAGAGGAAGTTGCCTTCTTCGTTATGCGCTACTTTTTAGAAAAGAAATCTACCCAATTTATGGAGCGCTATAATTTACCAAATCTTGAGGTCACTCCTCTCGAGGTCCTCGATAAAATTGCAGTCGATAGAAAATGTCTTATGCAAAAGGGGCTACCAGACTATGAAAGAGTCTACGGTATTATCCTTCATGATTTCAGAAGTGGAGACCTTGGACATATCTGTTTAGAGCACCCACCAGTTGAGTAGCGTGAATACCATTATAGGTGCGAAAGTTTTTCCGATTTCCAATTTGGCGCAAAATGCAGGGTTCCTAATTTTCGCAGGACTTTGTTTTTTCATTAAAAGTTGTATGCACCTTTATCGCAATAGCTTTGGAATTGGTAATCCCTATACTTTTTCTCTTCAAGTCATTTTTGCGATCATTTGCTTTTACTATGCCACGCGTTTTTTCTACTCTTTCCAGCGAGGAGATAGAGTTATTTCACTTGATGGGAATGTTTTTTATTTTCCTGGTGCTCAAGTTAGTCACCCCTTTCGCTTTTATAATGGGCTCTCCTTTGGTCGAGATGAAATACGCTCTGTTACAGTAAGTAAGAGGTGGCCATTTCCAACGTTTTATTTTGTAAGAATCACTCTTAAAAATAAACTCACTATTCGCCTCACAAACTTTACTGTAGCGCCAAGTGAGTACACGCAATTACTTTCCGACTTAAGGATAAAAAGTAAGTAGTCAGTCAGTCTTTCCGTCGTAGCACTTTTGTTATCAAAACGTTAATGAATATAAGAAAGGGCCCATAAAATGGACCCTCTCATTGATCATGTATGAATGTTTACATATTTAATCCGAAAACTTCAGGTAGTAATCTATTTTCAAGGTTGTCTGCTGAAGTTCCAATTTTCTCAGCGATGTCCTTTACTAATTTATCTTTCTTCTTTGAATCTGTTGCTGCTGCAGTCAGTTCTTCTAGAGTTACACCTGTTACCGATTGAAGGTCTCCCATTAGCGCTACCTGGTCGTCAGTTGTTAGTTCGCCATTTGTCTTAACAAGCATGTTTTCAACTTTTTTTCCAAGGGTTACAAGTGCCATAGAGGTCTTCATATCGACATTGTATGTAAAGGAAACCTGAGCTGCTTTTTTGTAGAATTGATGCTGCTCTTTTTCACCTGCCATCAAACTTACGTCATGAGTATCTTCTTCGTCTTCGTATAGTAAACCTGAATCGATTCCTTCGAAGACTGAATCGCCCCAGTAATTATCTCCTACATAGTCAACGATCTCATAATCTGCTCCAAAACCATCTCCCATGAGGCCATTCCAGTATTCATCATCATCTTGTTGGTCACGGAATTCATCAGCTGTTTTACTATATTGATTCTGATAGTAGTCAAAATATTGGAGAGTCTTGATATAGACTAGATCTACTGCAACGTATTCTAGGCTTTTCTCATCCCAGATTACAAACCAGTCTCCCGCTCTTATTGTTTCATATGTATTTTTGATCAGCTCACTTTCATTATAGTATCCTGCATGGTCCACATAATTTAAAGCATCTACAAATTTAGTCGCAGTTATATTTGGTGAAGTATGCGTACCGCTATTGCCTCCACAGCTAGCAAGTGTTGTTGCTAGACTCGCAAGTACTAAGAGTTTCCAGGCCTTGTTTGCTAAATTATTCACAATATTTCTCCCTTGTGTATGTGTGAGATAAACCTATAAGGCATATCTTCCATTTTAAATATTACTTCATGTAATGTTTTATTCTTTTTTTCTGCATATCTTATGCCAACTTTTCAGTACTCTTTTGGCCCTGTTTTGTAGTTTTATGATATTGGATGGTCAGTTTGACACTTCCTTAGTGGTGCAAAATGTGAGCGCCATGTGTCAATGGGGACCCACTCTCATTGATTATGTATGAATGTTTATATCTTGAACCTGAAGACTTCTGCTCGTAATCTATTCTCAAGGTTATCTGCCGAAGTTCTAATTCTCAGCAAGGTCAAAATAGCTGAACTGTAGCTGCTTATTATTTCCTAAGCAAACCATCGCATTTTGAGTCTTACCCTTGAGTCTTTTTATTCCGAGGTTGATACAATTTTTTGGGATCCTAAAGCTTAACGCAAGTGGCCTTTTTAGTCCTTCGTCAGAGCTGATCATGGCATAAATTCTATTCCCATAAATCAGGCTTGAGTCAACAAGAACGCCCACCCGATCAACTCCCTTAATTTCTCCTGTGAAAATCTTCATGGTTTCACTAAATCCAACTCCAGGGAAGCTTGAATCTCTATTTAGAGGAAGCCTTGACTCGGTAATGTTTCCATCTGTAATCTCAAGGTGGTTAATCCAGTAGCGAGTCTCAATAAAGAGGTGCTGTGTTTTTCCACTGTTAAACCCACCAAGAATATCAAAGACAGGATCATTCCAGCTTTTTGTTTTCCAGGTTATGTCAGTGATTGAGAAGTCCTGCTCAAATGCCACGCGTATATGGTTTTTCTTAATTAATGTGGTATGGGCATAGATAGGCCTCTTCCCGCCTAGCTTTAATGTTTTGTTTCCTTCTAGGAAAGTAATCCCATTATCAATTTTTGTAAGGGTATACTCTTTTGGTGTCCTAAAACTTACAGTAAAGAATTCCTTGTTGAATTCATTTCCTACACTGAGTAGTGTATTCACTCTGCCGCTTCTGTAATCTAATTCTGTTTGTTCGTATACATCTTCAAGTCCAATTTCTGTATCAAATTGTGTGTTCAACTCTTTTTTTATTTTTGAAATGAAGTTAAATGATTCAAGTGTTCTAATTTCGACTGTTACACTGTTTCCCTTAATTATGGGATTTAGATAGTATGGGCGAATTTTCATTCTATTTGGAAGGGTGTCAAAAAGGTCATTATTGTTATCTTGTTTTGGTAGAGTCCACGCCTTTTTTATAAGTGGAACACGAATTTTTCCAAGATCCACATTGTTGACAATAATATATTGAAAGTTTTCATCACCATTTTTTATAGGAGGCCCTTCAAATTCGGTAATAGGGAAGACGAATCGTGATCTTTCACCAAAGAGTTTGCTTCCATCACTGTTAAAATAATCAAAATAGATGTTCTTTTTATTTTTTGAAATGGAGTAAGTGAAGAAATCCACATTCCCATCTAAGTTAACATCTACTTTGAAAACGCTGATAAGTTTATATATGTCATTCAGTGGTATCGTACTTATGTGTCCTGTGAGTCCATCAACCATGAACAGTTTGTTTTTTGCGTATTTGTAGTATTCATCTTTATTGCTACTCTTTTCTCGCCCTCCCATGGCCCTCATATAAAGAGCGCGTTTCCTTTGAGTTATTTTGGCAAAAAAGTCATTTGGATTCTGTATTTTTGAGGTATTTGTCAGCGCATTATCCTTAATGAGGTCTCGCGCAAAAGCTAACTGATACTGACTTTTGTGGACTATCTTTTCTCCATTTATTTCAATGGTAAGTACGAGGTCTGCTGATATTTGAAGTGAAGGAACTTTTCCCGAGAGGGTGAGGTTTTTACTTCTTTCTGGCATCAGATTTATTAACTTTTGAGTATCATCAAATATTATTTTTTTTCCATCTCTTAAAGTCGCTTTTACTTCTATGTTTTCAGTATCTAGTCCTAAGTTTTTTATTGGAAGCTTAAAGTAAAAACGGCCTCCAAATACATTCACTACTTGTAGTGACTTGTAGTCTGGAACAACAAAATTCCTGACTTCTTCATTTACCGCTCGCTTCATATTGAGTAGTCCAAACTTAGAATATTTGTGATTCTTTTGTTTGAGCTCTCTGGCGCTATTATAGAGTCTCGCCTTTACCTGCGCACTTGTGAGGTCCCCATTAACTAACTTCATAACTGCAATTGTTCCTGTAACAAATGGAGCTGCTTGTGATGAGCCATTCTTTGATTCATATCCCTTAATTCTAAGAACTCGTGATTCCTTGTTCTGCGGATATGTTCCAACTATTGATTGGCCTGGTGCCAAAAGATCTACTTTTCCACCGTAATTTGAAAACTCAACAATATCTCCGAGATTATCAACGGCGCCGACGCAAATTACTCCAGGTTCTGAGCAGGGGTAGACGGGAAGAAGTTTATTGTTGTTTCCAGATGCCGCAACAACGGGGACATTTTTTGCAATTGCATTTTGAATTGCCTTCTTTATATTTTTCCCGTGAACAAGATTAGGCCATCCCAAACTCAAGTTAATAACATCTGCACCATTATTGACAGCAAAGGTTATTGAGTCAGCAATAATGTCTGTAATAATACGCTTACGATATACAAACCCATTAACATTAGGATTTATTGCTTTGATTGGCATAATCACAACCTGTTTCGGAGTTACGCCAACGATTCCCCTGCCGTCACTGTTTGCTGCAATGATTCCTGCAACGTGAGTGCCGTGCCCAATCTCATCTGTAAGGTTGTTGTTTCCATCTAGAAAATTCCATCCATTACAAGGAAGAGTTTTTCTCTCCTCCTCGTTTTTGTTTGCACAGCTAGGATTTTCCCAGACTCGACCAGCAAGTTCAGGGTGAGAAATATCAAGGCCACTGTCGATTACAGCGACAATAACTTGATTCTTCTTTGTTTTTTTTAACTTCGAACCTATCCAATTAATATCAAGATTTTTTTCTCCAACAAGTTTATCTCTGGTGAATTCACCATTTGAGACATTGATTACTTGTCCTGTATTTTCAAGGCCCCACTGCCTTTCAAATAAAGGATCAGTGGCGCCATAAGATAGTGCAGCGCATATGAATAATTGAATAAGTAGTATAGTTTTCACTTTAATCTCCTAGAGGGTCTCTCTGAGCCAGCTTCCATCAAATGAGTAGCCTGTGATGTCAATTATTGACCTCATGTGTTCAACTGGTCCATTCCAAAACCTGCCACTAACTCTTCCTATCGTATTAGACTCAATTGGCTCATTGAGTATCTCAGACTCTTTGCGGAAGCCGTTTATGGATCCAAAAATATAGATATTCTCTTTTCCAATAAGCTCATTGAAATCCTTGAACTTGAGTTCCTTTTCAAAGCGAGTAATAACGTCAAGCATGCAGGCATAACCCTCTTTGAGTTTATTCTTTTTAAATTTTAGATCACACCTTTTTTTCTTGTTAATTGTTAAGTTGAGTTTTCCGCACTTTTTATTAGTGTATTTATTATGGGTACATCCTTTTACTCTTGGGGCGTATCCATGGGATTTTTGAAATCTTCGGAGAGTCTTATAGGATGTATTTTTTAGGCGCTCAATTCCTCTTTCATAAATGTTTATATTCGTGGTTACATTGTAAAGCATTAAACCAGTTGCTTCCTTGATTGCAAAATGATCAAAAAGGGGAGTCTGGTAGACACCTTCAATCTTATTTTTAATTAGCTTATGGAGATTCTTGCTGCTGATTTTCCAACCTTGGAAGGTTTTTTGAATTGCCATAAATCGATCTGTTAATTTATTTCCTTGTTTTCTTGCTTCGAATCTAGATATTCGTTTTTTTCTTATCCGCTTGTAGCTGTTTGTATTTCTTGCCCAAGGGATTGGCTCGATTGGGGATCCTGTAGTTAACAGGCCGATATAGTTGTTAACGATGTCTTTTGAAAAACTATCATTATCAAAGCCTGATGCTTTTTCAGCTGTTATTTTAATAAGCTCAATTTCTTTTCCTTCAGGTGTTCTTAGGTTGATCTCACCTGTCTTATTTAGGTACTTTGACTTCCAGTTTAAAAGTGAAAACCTAAATGAGCTATCGTTGAAATGATTTTGTAGTGAAAATGGTGGGCTTATTGCTTTAATTAGTTCGCTAGATCCTTCATCAATTAAATATGAAAGAGCGCGAGCGTTACCTTTTAGGTTCGGGTTTTTTGTTATATCCGGATTAATATTAAGATTATAGATCTCAACATTATACTTACCTTTAGACGCTCTTCCCTCAAAGCGGATAACTGGAATTAAAGCACTGTAAGTAAATGAGATTCCCATTCCTCTCGAGCTCCCATTTTCAATGTAAACTTGAATTTGATCTGCGCTCTTCCTATATATTTGAGTTCTTTTAATGAGGATACCGGCAGCGCTTCCTCGAACCGTAAAGGCGTGTATTTCTTTTCTAAGTGTTGCCTGTAAAGCGGCACTTAGTCCAACTCTTTCTGTTGTGATCAGTGTTTCTCCAACACCGAGGTTTTTATTCACATAGTCCATTAGATCATTAATCTCATCTTGGTTCTCTCCCTCAAAATTGCCGAGGTTACTAAGACCTTTTTGTAACTTTCGTTGGTAGTAAGGTACAATCATATTTTTATATGGTTCCTTTAACGATTCCTTAAGAGTTGTTACTGGCTTTAAATGGGTAAATGTTTTTGTTAAGCTAAGGTCTGCTGTGGCATTGCCAAAAAGATCATATGGTAGGTTCTCAATGCCTAGATAAGCTCCTAGCTTAATGTTGAATCCAAAGTTGTCTGCAAGCTGCACCAGGTGGTCCGTACCAAATTGATTACCAATGACAATATCTCGTGAAAAAATAAGATTTCCATTAAGAATTGGGGATGACCAGGTACTAATTCTTTTCTCAAGAATTTCTCCCGTTTTTAGGAAGTGGGATAGTCCATTATTAAATTCTTCTATCATGAAGGCATAGCGTGCTTTTGATAAGTCAAAACCAACGAGAAACTCATTAATCTTTTCTGCTATCATGGGAATTACTTCTGATTGGATTTCAGAGAGAATGTACATGCCGAGGTCTTTAAAAGGGGAGTCAGGAGCACCGTGAGTAAAGTTTGCAGCATATCCGTCCCATCCCTCTTTTGTAAGGTGGCCATTTTTTAGTTCATCTTTGAAAGAAATATCTTCATCTATTTCGATTCTTTGTGCATTTTCCTCTAGGAGCATGTTGAGTGAATTTCTTCTTTCAATTAGTTTTTCAACCACAACAAGTTCAACCGATTTCGGGTAATGTGCTCCTCTTACGATTTGGACAAAATCTTCTCTTGATAATTTTGATATTCTTCTTAGGGACCATTTGACATCACTCAGAGTAGGATTCATATTTGCAAGGGTGAAGTGGGGTAGAATCAACTTTTCATTGCTAATTCTTCCAGTTTTCCAGGTCATTTTATTAATACTTTCTGGGATGTCGCAAAGAGCGTACGGTGTAATCAGTGAACGAAGTGTTCTGCTCATTAAAGTTCTTGGAGGGACACCCATGGCAAGGTTATAGTGATCACTTTGTTTGGGAGTCATAACTGCAATGTCCTGAAGTGTTACAAATAATTGTTCACTATTAGGCCCTTCAGTTACCCATCGCTGTGGGGCACCATAGGTGGCATTTGGAATTTCTTTTAAGAAAGCTTCTTTCTGATCGATACTATCAAAGTGAACGGTTAATTTTTTTAGATATTTCATAGCGGGGATAACATATCCCATTTTTCGAAGAAGATTCTTTCTGAGAAGAGTTGTGTGAAGTCTCTTTTCAAGCATTACTGTAAAGTACTCTCCACTAACTCCTCTTACTGGGGCAACATTAAAGCGATATATTGATGATTGAGAGGTGATACTTCCTTCGAAGCGAACTTTATCATTGTCATGAATATCAATACGATCAAAATCATTTGAAAGTTCCTGTGGATAGTAGTCACTCCACAGGACTGACTCTTCAGGATTGAGTTCGGTGAGATCCACTTGACCATCGCGTTCTAGCGCCCAGGCCTCCTCTGGTGTAAGTATTCCAGTGCCCTCCATGATTAGATCATTGGATGGTGTGCGTATAGACTTCATCGGAATGGATTCAGATGCCGCAAATAGAGCGAAGGACTGAATTAAAATAATTAGTGTGTAAATTAGTTTTTTTAGCATTTTCTTCCTAAAGCAAATGTATTGCTTACGTATAGCAGGCCAAAGTATTCATTTTGTGTGAAATGTAATTTTTTCACTAATTTGTAGAGCTATGGTGTCAATAACTCCTTGGAAATAGTTGTAATGTGACTTTATGATTTTATTTTGAGGAGAAATTGACTTTTACTTTATATTGAAAAACCCTGATATCTCATTAAGGACAACTGTTCTCGCTTCATCTAACTCACGATGAATCCAGTGCTTCGCTTTATCAACTTTAATAAGTCGACACATTGAGTTTGAGCAGAGATCAGTTTGCCGCTCGTTTCTAACAACAGAATCATCTCCGGCCTGAATTAGTATTGTTGGGGGGAGTTTAATGGATTTTAGGTTTTTAAATAAGTCATTATTGGAATTCATTGTCATATTTACCCAGTGCCATGTTGGGCCAGTGGATGTCATCGACGGATACTTTTTAATCCAGTAATTCCTTCCGTCAAACCTTTCCTTGCTTCTAGTTCCATTGTTGAGCGTCATGGAGTGTTTAAACTTATTCAATATAATAGGAGGTGCAAGGTACCATCCTCCAGCTCCCAGTGACATCATCTTTTTTACAATGTTATTTGCAATTTCACTTGGAATAAAACGAGTATTAATTTGAAATAATGGTGAGATCATAATGATCTTTTTGAAAGCAGTCGGATATTGCATCACATAACGTGTTGCTATGTGCGAACCCATGGAGTGAGAAATAACATAAACGTTATCGTATTTCTTCAGTTTTTTATCATAGATAAATTTAAGAGCAGCTAAATATTCATCAAAATCTAAAACGTGAGTCTTTCCGCTATCTTTAAGGTTACGATATGAAAGCCCCTGTGAAGGGTGGTCGTAGCCTATGATAGGGAGACCAGAATCTTTTAGGTCATAGATCAGCTCATCATAATATAAAATTGGTTCTGACCAACCTGGAATGATAAAAATGGCATCATTTGATTTAGTTTTTTTGGGTATATAGCTTATGGTGAATAGTTTTTTGTCTTCTTTTATAGAAAGATTTTCTTGGATCGTCTCATTTTCTATGAAGCTTCTTATGGATGGGCACTTCTTTGTATAAGAAATTGCAAGCGCGCTAGAACAGAATAATGAAATAAAGGCCACTGTGATAAATTTATTAATCTTCATTCGCTACTCATAGATAAAAAAATAATACGGGGTCACTAGGACCCCGTATATTTGAAAATTAAGCGTCTGCTTTTCTTTCTTTATGTTTTTGAAGAATCAGTTTCATGATTTCATTAATGGGCATATTTTGAAGAACTTCAACAGCTATAATATCTTTTTTAACTTCAGGAAGTTTTGAAATATCTCCAGTAAGCGTTAGGCTTTTATTGGCACCAACTTCGTCGACCTTGGTAACAGGAGTGAAGTGGGGAGCAGTTGTAAGAACCTCTGGATGCTCAACAAGCATTTTGTGGATTGCTATTACAGCTTCCGCAAAACGATCTAGTTCACCTTTAGTATATGACTCTGTTGGCTCAACCATTAATCCAAATACTTCAGGAAATGCAACAGTTGGAGCGTGTAGGCCAAAGTCTAAGAAAAGTTTTCCTATCTTCGCAATGGCGGTGGCCTTTGGTGTTCCTGCTTCTTCAATCTTTTTAAAGATATCATCTTCAATCGTCATAATGAATTCGTGCATTCTTTCCGTAGATCCACAGTTGCATGGAAGAGTTGGATATACCGGGCTTAGTAACTTATGAAGGTAGCGTGAGGATAACACCGCACAGGCAGACATCTTCTTTACCCCTTCAGATCCAAGACGCTTTAGGTATGAATAGCATCTAATCTTATGAGCAAATTGTCCGTGGTGACGGTGTAGTTCCCCAATAGAATTTTTTGCTTTATATGTTTCATAGAGGTCACCATTTTTCCTGACCTGAACTCCTGGGATAAAATCGAGTAGTTTGTCGCTTACTACTACGATTGCATCGCCTGGACCGCCTCCGCCGTGGCTGATTGACCATGTTTTATGTATATTGTTATGGCAGGCATCAACACCCATTGTTCCTAAGTCAATCCAACCTGCAATAGCATTCATATTGGCGCCATCCATATAGACTAGTCCGCCAACGGAGTGAATGAGTTCAGCAATCTCCTTGAATTCAGTTTCAAAAATTCCCGAGGTGTTCGGATTTGTTACCATTATTCCACAAATTCGATTTCCGTATTCCTCAACCTGTTTTTTTAGTGTACCCATATCTATTAGGCCACACTCTGTCGCTTCAATTAGTACGATTCCAACTTTCTTGCCATCGATGATTTTGCTTGTGAATCCTGCTGCAGTTGCAGTCGCTGGGTTCGTTCCATGAGCAGAGTGTGGAATTAAAATAACGTCACGCTCCTCGCCATTGGCCTTGTGATAAGCTTGGAACATTTTGATTCCCGCAAATTCACCTTGTGCACCAGCAAGGGGTTGAAGTGCAATTCCTGGCATTCCAGTCATCTCTTTAAACATCTCTTGTACCCCGTAGAGTACTTCGAGTGATCCCTGAGCATCAGCTTCAGGAGCTTGAGGGTGGATGTCAGTAAAGCCCTCAAGGTTGGCCGCCCAGTCATTTATGAGAGGGTTATACTTCATCGTACAACTTCCAAGAGGGTAGATGAGGTTGTCTGGTGAGACATTTTGGTCATCAAGATCACTATAGAATTTCTTTAAATCATCTAGTTCATAGGTTGGTAATCCAACTGCTTCAGAACGAGTTAATTCATCAGAGATTGCTGGAATCGCAAAATGTGCTTCTTCATTCGCAGCGCCAAAAGCTTTCTCAAATAATTCTATAAGAGCATCGAGGTCTTCATCATTTTGATTATCAGAGAAGCTAAGTTTAAGTTGATTTGGCCTACCCACACGAGCTGTAACATTAACACCCACATGAATCTCATTTTTTGCAGCAGTCGTTATGAATTCTTCCACATCCGTAGGAAGAGTAAGAACAAACTCATTAAAAAATGCTGCCTCAGGATAGGTTAGCTCTACACCATCAAATTTTGAGAGTTCAACCGCCATTTGAATTGCACTTTCGCGTCCACTCATTGCTGCTTCTGTCATTCCGGCTTCACCACGTTCTAAAATTGCTGCCCCTGCAAGGGAAGCAATGAATGATTGGTTTGAGCAGATATTTGAAGTCGCTTTCTCTCTTCTAATGTGCTGCTCTCGTGTCGAGAGCACCATGCAAAGAGCTTCGTTTCCTTTTGCATCTTTTCCAATTCCAACAAAACGGCCGGGAGTCTGACGGATAGAAAGTTTGTTTTTTGCATTGTAACGAATGCCAAAAATTCCGAGTCCAGGGCCTGAGAAGTTCGGTCCAATGGCAAGGTGTTGACCCTCTCCGACGATGATGTCACATCCCTCGTTGTCTGATCCATACTTTACTGGTGCTTCAAGTGCTTCTGTTGCAAGAAGCATTGGGTCGATCACTGCAATTGATTGAATTTTATTCGCTCTTGCAAAGTCTGTAAGGGCATTAACATCTTCTAGGTTTCCAAGATTATTTACCTGTGGGAAGGCGATTGCGCCAACTTTTCCCTCTGCCGAATCAAATGCATTTTTCACTGCTTCAAGATCTGTTATTCCTGTTTCTTTATTATATGGAACTCGAATAATCTTCATTGGAAAGCCATTGGCGATGGTATCAATAACCTTCAAGTCTCCGGGATAGATAGATTCGCATAGAAGGACAGTATCGGATTTTCTCGTTAGTTTCATGCCTGCATTTAGAGCTTCAAATAAACATGTCGAGCGATCATACATAGACGCATTGATCGCCTCAAATCCTGTCAGCTTTGAGATCGTATTTGCATACATCCAAAGCGTCCAAAGGGTGCCCTGACTTCTTTCTGGTTGGTAGGGAGTGTATGCTGTAGTTAGAGATCTAAGGTCTGAAACATATGGAACAAGTTCTCCAACCTTATAGTCGGGGAGTCCATCACCAATGAAACTTCTCTTGGTGTTATTCTTCTGAGATAGGTCGAGCATATGATCGATCAATTCTTCATATTCAAATGTCTTTGAGACATTTGGTGTTTCAGAAAAGCGGACATTTTCAGGGATATGCTTATAGAGGTCGCTTAGCTTGTTCAATCCGATCTTCTCTAGCATTTCTTTTATCTCGGTCTCTGTTAAAGAGATATAGCTATCAAATAGCTCGCGAGATTGTGACTTTGGGTCGTAATTAAGTTTTGAAAAGTTACTCATGACTTAATCCTTTATGTAGGTAGGGTGTTAGGGGTTTTTGATATAAATATTACATAAAATTTATCATAAATAATGTCAAACTAGCTACCGATTAATAGTTGTTTTGGTCTATAAAAAGGAAGTTTTCTTTTGGAATTTTAGCCCTTTTCAGATAAGGTATATTCTTCAATGTTATCAAAGGGTTATATATGAAACTTGTACTCGTGTTACCTCTCTTCTTACTATTTGGCTGTGCTTCTAAACAGTACCTTGTTAATGAGGATACCTCCTTCAATGGACCAAACCAAAAGATCTCCTATGTTAGAGGGAGTGGAAGTTCAATTTATATCGATAGATTTCAGGATTTTCGACCTGATAAAGACGTTTTGGGTAGGGTGGCAACTGGTATTTCAAATGAAGTAACTCCGGTGAATATTGATTCAGGAAAGCTTCCTCGTTTTGCTTCGAATTATTTTACGAAAGCATTTATCAAGCGTGGAATTTCCGTTGGAACAAAAGATGATGCAAATTTTATTTTAAAGGCAGCAGTAAAAAAGTTTTGGGTAAATGAGACCTCTCCCGCTTTTGGCGCTGAAGCAATAGAGTGCTCTGCGGAAGTAGATTACTTTATCTATAGAAGGGCAGGACATGGCCTTGTTTGGCAAGGTCGAATGAATCTCAGTTATCGCCATCCAAGCGCATTGTTTGATACTACCCGTAAAACTTCTGAAGCAATTGGAAGTTGTATGAATGAATTAGTTGAAAGACTAATTGCACTCGACAAGTTTCAGAGTCTTTTGGGTATTGAGATTGTTAAATAGTGACAACTAAAATCCTCAGGCCCTTAGGGGATCACACTTATTTTGATGAGCTCTGTCATCTTATTGGTGCAGATATTGTTGATCTTGGTCATGGAGAGATGCTTCATTTTGTCGATGGTGTACTTTTCTATGGGCCTATAGGCGGAAGGAAGGCCGATCTTGTCTCTTTCGATTTATGCAAGGAATGGAACTCACATCAAGGGAAAAACTATTCTTTAAAAAAAGAACCCCTTGCTCGCGCACTAGGAGTTAAGGGGGATGGTAGTATTACTGTTGTCGATGCAACTTGTGGTACAGGAAAGGACTCTATTTTACTTTTAAAGTTTGGTGCAAGAGTTATTGCCCATGAGCGTAACCCAATTATTGGTGCTCTGTTTTTTGATGCACTAAAGCGCGCTGAAAAAAACAATGATAAATTTAGTGAATTGTTAAAAGATCGTTTTCAGTTTTCATTTGGTGATTCGTCATTAGAAAGTTGCCTCGAATGCGATGCTATTTATATTGATCCTATGTATCCACATAAAAAAAAGAAAGCACTTCCAAGAAAAGAGATGCAGATCTTTAGGGCCGTTGTGGGTAGTGATTTGGATTCTGCAAAACTTTTAGATTGGGCCCGCGGCCTTGGAGTAAAACGTATTGTAGTTAAGAGACCAAATCATGCAGAACATCTAGGTGATGCTCCATCCCATTCTTACCATGGAAAGAGCACTCGTTACGATCTCTATCTTTAGTTTTCATTTTTAAAAATAAGCACACAGTTAACATCACCAAAACCAAATGATGCTTTGGCAGCATAGGTTATTTTCTTTTCAACTAGGGCCTCTGGGATTGCATGGCGGTAGGGTATAAGCTCCTCATAGAGATCTTCTGTATTTAGAGAGGGGTGAATAAAACTATGTTCCATCTGTAAGATTGTTGCAACTGATTCTATCGCTCCAGCAGCAGAGAGCCCATGGCCTATGAGTGACTTTGTTGAGTTGATATATGGAAATTCTTCAGGCCCTAAATCTAACGCTTCACTCCAGTTTTTTATTTCAATTGGATCTCCAAACGTTCCGGTTAGGTGACCGTTAATGTAGTCTAATTGAGCAGGGTTGATGCCCGCGAGTTCAATTGATTCTTTTATACAGCGTTTTACCCCTTCGGAGTTTGGTGCAGTCATGGTGCCACCTAGTCGTTGCCCTCCACAGTTTGAGACACCTCCCAAAATTTCGGCATAGATTTTTGCACCGCGATTTACTGCTGATTGATACTCTTCAATATATAGTACGGCAGCGCCACAACCTGGAATGAAAGAAGTAGAAGAGGCACTAAATGGCCTTGATGCTTTTTCAGGAGTATCGTTAAATTTAGAATTTATAATTCTCATCGCATCGAATCCGCACCACTGGTAAGGGGCCCCACCCTCGCTTGCTCCGCAAAACATTGCGCGCGCTCTTCCTGATTTAATATGATAATAAGCATCAAGAATTGCTTCTGCTCCGGTACAGCATGCTGAACCATTAGATGTAACTTTATTTCCAAGTCCTAAGATACCTGCGATCTTTGCTGAAACCCCACTGGTCATCGTTTTTTCAATAATAGAAACTCCAAGACGCTTGGTATTTCCTGATAAAATTTTTGGACCTGTTTCAGTTATTAAAATGTCAGCGCCATTATTTGTAGCGCCCACCATACAGCCAACATCCCAAAGTGGTGGACGATCATTTGGAATTTCTCCAAATGGGGCAACCTCAAGTGAAGCATCTTCTGCACACTCCAATGCCGCTAAAAGTGCGTAGATCATTGTTTCACTCATTCTTTTTGTGTGTGAAGATGGGATCTTACTTGCAATATATTCATCGGTGATTTTAGGTTTTCCACCAACCTGGCAACGACAATTGTACTCTTCCATTAGTGGGTGATGAGTTACTCCAGATAGTCCCTCTTTAAGGGACTTTGTAAATTCTGGTATTCCTGTTCCGTTTGGGGAAATTACCCCCATTCCTGTAACTACAACACGTCTTTCCATTAAAACTCCTCTTGTTTTAATTGTAGTCATAAGTCGAGAAGTTTGGTGGCCCGTCAAAATTGCCGTACGTCTCTTTTCGTCGTGAAGTTTCTACTTCTTCTGAGCTTTAAATAGCTTCAGGTATTTTTTAAAACCCTTCTTTTCTAATTCTTCTTTTGGAATAAAGACCAAAGATGCTGAATTTACGCAGTAGCGAAGGCCTGTTGGATCTGGCCCGTCGTCAAAGACGTGTCCTAAGTGAGAATCGCCTTCCTTAGATCTAACCTCAGTTCGTTTCATTCCATACTTGCTATCATCTTTTTCAACGACATGCTTACCCTCTAGGGGTCTGGTAAAAGAGGGCCAGCCTGTTCCCGATATAAATTTGTCTGTGGAACTAAAAAGAGGTTCACCACTAACGATATCGACATATATGCCCTCTCTCCTATTATCCCAGAAATTATTGTTAAAAGCTGGTTCTGTTCCATTTTCCTGTGTAACTTTATACTCAAGATCATTTAACTTCTTTTCTATTTCTTTTTCTGTTGGGCGAGAGAACTTTGATCCAGTGTTTTTGATGTAGAATTTATTCTTACCCCAGGATTCATCTAAAAAGGCATCTCTACCAGATGTGTAGCGATAAAATTTATAGCGGATAGGGTTCTTTTTATAGTAGTCCTGATGATACTCTTCAGCGGCATAAAAAGTTTTTGCCTTTAAAATTTCAACGACAATTTCTTTTTTGTAGATTTTGCTATCACTCAACTGTTTCATACTTTTTTCTGCATCGAGTTTTTGCTTATCATTGTGAAAGTAAATACCCGGACGATATTGAGTACCTCTATCAACGAACTGCCCTTTACTATCTGTAGGGTCTATATTTACCCAGAAGATTTCAAGGAGGTCATTAAAAGTTACTTTCGTTTCATCATACGTAATTTGAATTGCTTCAGTGTGTCCTGTTAGACCTGCTGAAACTTCTTCATAGGTTGGCATATTTTTGGAACCTCCAATGTAACCAGAGATAACTGAACTGACTCCATTTATCTTCTCAAATGGAGATTCCATACACCAGAAGCAACCACCTGCGAAAGTCGCCTTTTCCATTTTTGCCCCCATGGCGCTATTGGGCATTGCCCATATGATTTGAGTTATAAAACCTATTGATAACAGGAGCTTTAGTACTTTCATCTTTTCTCCTCGTGTTACTGTTTTGCTATTATCTCCCATATACGGAGATACCTGAAATCGCATTTCTCTATTTAATAATAGAGAAAACTTTACTTCTAACCTTTAAGTATTTCAGACATAATAGTTGAAATAACTATGGAGGATAGATGTCGTTAACATATTCTAATATGATGGAGCTTGGAACAAAGGCCCCTAATTTCAAGCTGATTGATGTTGTGAAAGATAAATACCAAGAATTAAAAGATGTCCGAGGAGACAGAGGGACAGTAGTGATGTTTCTCTGTAATCATTGCCCTTATGTTATTCATATTAGAGAGAAAATAGTTGAGATTTCAAAAAGATATTTAAAAGAGGGGATTGGATTTGTTGCTATTTCCTCAAATGATATTCAAAATTACCCCGATGATTCCCCTGAAAAGATGAGAGACCTAGCATATCAACAAAACTTTGACTTCCCATACTTATATGATGAGGATCAATCTGTGGCCAAAGCATATGGTGCAACCTGTACTCCAGATTTTTTTCTATTTGATTCTGAGGGTAAATGTTTTTATCGTGGAAGAATGGATGGCTCCAGTCCTGGAAACGAAATTGATGTAACAGGAGTAGATTTGACTACTGCAATTGATGCTCTTATTGGTGGACATGTTCCTCTTGAAAATCAAATGCCATCAGTGGGCTGTAATATCAAGTGGATTTCATGAAAGTGGGGTTTTTCCGTTTATAGATATTTTATTTTTTTATATTGTCAAAATAGGTCATGATATCATTGATTGACCTAAAAGCGGCAATGTCACGATCTTCGATAACAACGTCACACATGTCTTCCATTTCATTTGCAATTTCTACAGCATAGATTGAGTCAAGTCCCAGCTCTACAAGTGGAGTTCCATAATCTTTTTCTTCCATCTTAAGTTCAGCGCTTTCTTCAATCACCTTAAGTAGATGTTCTAATAGTTCTTTTCGTGTAACCATTTATCTCTCCTGGTTCTTTATGACAACCGATCTTACCAGAGCTTATCATCGTTTAGGTCAAGACCCTTTTGTGTTCTTGACTGTTTTGCGGTGAACTTCATGCAGTCATTACCGGACTCTCTTTTTACAGCGATACAGGGTATAGACTTTCCTCTGAAGCCAAATGCTTTGCAGCCATTTGGAGACTGGGGGTCCCAAGTAACAAAGTAGTGCTTGCAATTTCGGCAGACAGGTTTATCTTTCATCTCGACCTCTTATATTAATTATATCAAAGCATTTGTCCTAAAAACAAGAGGTCAAAATTGTTATGGTGCAAAAATATCGATAAGCTGGGTTTTTCTACTCTTTGGAATAGTTACTCTTTTTAGCATTTTACCATTAACAAATACTTCATAGTCTCCTGGGGACAGTTTAAGCTTTGCCATTGCCTGATAGTGAGGGAGTAGGGTCCACTCGCGCAAATCGGCCAGCTCGCCTTTAGCTAATTGGCCTGCTGTAACTTTATATGAGGCCACTGCAAGTGGGAGAGCTAGCGCTTGAGTTATTCCACCCTTTTTTAATGCAATCTTATAGGTAATATAGAGTGCAGTCATTGTTCCAATATGTTTTGCGGCAACCCTCGCTCCAGTTTTTCCCATTTTCATTAACTTTTGATTATCAACTTCTAACTTTGCAATATCGCTGATGGGATTAATAATCGCAGCAAATACTTTCTTAATCGTTCTACCTTTTTGCTTGAATTCGATGCTGATTGATGACGATTTATTTGCTTTGCTATCTATTGTTGTTTGTTCAAACTTAATTTCGGGAGCTGCTGCTGCGGGTACACTTAGTAGAGCAGCTGCAAAAGCACTGATGCTAAGTGATTTTCCAGAAGGAATAATACTAGAGCCAAATGCCATGGGGAACTTATGAACTTTTGGCGTCTTTGGTGAGATCAGACCATAATTAATCAAAACGACAGCATTGTGTTTCTTCTTTCTCATGCTTTTTGAAGCACTTTTGATATAGCTTTTAACTATAGTGGCATTCGCTGTATCGCGCGTATAAGCTTTGAGCTCTTTGCTAGATTTTTTAGGAAGATCACCATAATCTGATACATATTTTCTGCTTGCAGCATTATATGTTGGGTACGCACCGTAGTTTTGTTTTAGGATTTTGTCTGCATCCTTATAGAGTTGTTTCGCAATCTGTAACTCGCTACTAGTACCAATCTCCTCATGGATCATTGCGCCAAAAACTTTTGCAGCTAAATCTGCTTTATAGGTTGGCCTTCCTGCGAGGTCATACTGTTTTGAGTCTAGATAAGTATCCCAGTCAAGTATTGCCGCTCTCGCATTAAAGAGATGCGCTCTTGCCTTGGTTTTATTACTCTCTGTCTCATATAGTTTATAGCTCACTAGAGCAGTGTAAAATCGTATAAGAGATCGCTCATATACCTCTCCGTAGTAATTGTCGAGGTTATCATTTGTAACTAGAGTTTTTGCTCTTTTACTTATACTTACAGTATACAGTCTTTCGCTGAGATCCCTCGCATCATTAAATTTCAAAAGTGCTTGAGGATACTTTCCTTTGTAATACAAAATAGATGCCTGATTTAAAAGGCGGACTAGTTCTGATCGCTTTTCAGGATAGTACTCTTTGTCTTTTACAAGTTTAATCGCTTGGTCAAAGTTTTTTGTCTTTGCGTGTTTTCTCAAATCATCATTGAGTTTTCGCTGAAAGTGAATACTTTTAGAAGCGCACCCTGTGAGTAATACACACAGGGTGAATGAAAATATAAAGTGGAGGGATTTCATTTTGTTTACCAGCCGACGCTTGAGCTTTTAGAGAATTTATTTACTCTAATTCTTGTGCGGAGAACTTCAATTCCTCTTTCCAAGTTTGTCATACGAATATTTACTGTGTACTCCTTAAGAGTTTTTCCCTTTCTCTTTTGTGCCTTCATTCTTATCGACCCAAATACGAGTAGGTCTGCTCCGGCCTGTCTACCAATTGTTTTCGCCTCATTCGGGTCAACCATTCCATCATTTTGGTACTGGATTTCCTTCAGGAGCTTATCTCTAGATGCCGCATCGATTAGGATGAAATCTCCACTTTCTGAGAATTTGTTCAGCATCTCATCATTAAAATCCTCAATGGGGAAATAAGCTTCTGATGTTTGATTTTGAACTTCTGCAATGAAGATCTTTGGGGTTTTCCCAGTTTTTGCGAGGTAGCGCTGAAAACCTTTGTGCTTTTCAATCTTGCGGATAATTTTATCTACTGATATTTCTGAGTCTCGAACCATCCATTTGTCAGTCATCTCAAGGCCCATTTCATCTGATTCATCAGCATCAATTCTTTTTGCCTTAAATCCACCACAGCTTGTAATCGATAGTAGTAAGCTTAATAGTGTAAGTAGTTTAAAGATTTTTTTCATTACTTTCTCCTTAATTATTCAAAGTTTAATTTATCAATATTATTAATCACATATTCTCTAAGTCGCGGTATGGCCTTTTCAATTGTGTGCTCATAGCTTCTTCCAACTGTCATTGTGGTAAAGCTTAGGGCACCAGTTTTTTTATCAGATTTATTCACAGCATATATCTCTAGAAGGAAACTATATTTAGTAAAACCTTTCACCTTTATATATTCTTCCTTGGAAGTGATTGTACCTTTGATCGTGTGAGTAATTCTTTTATCTTGTATTGTTGCTGCAAGCTTGTACCCTTCGGCGACTAAAATATCCTGAATTGTTGAGGTTATAACTTCCTTCGAAATATCTTTTATTGCCACATGAATGATTACTTTACTTGTTACCTGTTTGGAGAGTTTTGCAATTTGTGAAAGACTAACAGGGGCAGCTAACTTCATGTTAGTTAGAAATTCGTAGCTCTGGGAGAGAGGGAATCTCTCTTTGTGTAATTTCTTTAGTTTCATCGGCGCATTAGATCTTTTTGAATCAGCTAGTGACTTCATGGACTCATCAATGGCATCAATTTTCCCTTTAATTACCCTTGCTGTCTTACGCTTATTTATTGATGAAATTACATAAATACTATTATCTGTCTCATAGCGTTCTAAAACTTCAATTCCACTTATAACACCTTCTGTGAACTCCGAGATCTCTTCTTTCATTTCAAGAGTCGTTGCGCTTCCTCTGAGTGTTTCAGAAGATGTGAACTTAGATTGAATTCGAGTTTCAAAGATCTTGGCGATTGCCTGGCGGGAATCAGCTGAGGCCTGCGCATAGCTTTCTCCCTCGCCAACTGCGCAGAGTTCACTCTTTTTACACCACTTTGCAGGTTGATCCATCCATTTCGGAGGCTTCGCAAAAGCACTTGTGAAGATTAAGCAAAGCATCGATATTAATATTAATTTCATAAAATCACCCAAAAATGATGAGCGGGGCAAGGCCCCACTAATATGTATCTTTACTCTGTTGCCACAGGTCTAGTCATTTGGTCCATTTTCTTTGCAACATCTTTAAGTGCTTCCTTTGCTTGTTTCTTTGATTCAGTATCTTTGACACCGTTATCAAGGAATTTCTTTACTGATGCCTTTACTGCTTTGTTGAGAATACTTCTTTTTATTTTCACAAGTGCGTGACATGTATAGAGAATTTCATCCTCTTCTGCACCAAGCTCCATCATGTACTTGCGTTGCTCCCAGTAAGTTCTCACTGTACTTACTCCAGCAATGAATGCCATTGCCTCATTTGCAAGTGATTCATTCATATATTGTTCAGCTTCCTCGTTGGCATCTGCCTGAAGTGCCTCTGTATAATCATTTTTAATTACTTGAGCGATCTGAGCAGCTATATCTGCAGTTGCTCTTGCCTTAGCAGATTTAATACATAGCCTCTTGTTTTTTACTCTTTCAGACTCAGAAACGAAGTACTTGAATTTTTTTCTTACAGAAGCTTTTTCTCCATTCATATCTTGTGGTTCCTCTATCCACTCAGGAATGAGTCCCGCCTTTGCATCAACAACCTTGTAGATCTTTGTGAATTTTCTCGCCTCTGGTTTTTTCTCTTTTGATGCACATCCTACAAATGTGAGTGCCATTACTGAAAAGATTAGAATTAAATTTTTCATGTATCCTCCTAAGTGATATCTTTATTGTTTGATTGATTGTAGTAGTCTTTTTCTTTTTTGTTCATAATCATCATTTAAGTTTTTTTTAGTTTTCTCATAGTCTTCTCTGAACTTTTTATACTTTTCCTTTAAGTCCATAAATAGATTGCTACCATGCATAATTGAACTGGAGAGCGGGTCTACATCCCAGTTAATGCTCGATGACCATTTCTGTTCAGGTTTTTTATCAAATGATCCATTAAAAAAAGCAGTAGAATTGTCGCCTTGTTTTAGGTTTTTTTCTGTTTTATTTGTACTTACAACAACCAGCCCGTTATCCATTGCTATTGAGGTATTTCCATCATGATGAAAGGTAAAGAATTTTGTACCTCGTACTCCCATTGATGCATTCTTTGTAATCACTTCCATCGTTTCTCTTTTTCCAGACTTATGGTCAAATAGAAGTGATCCCTGATTTAGCAGATATTTTGTCACATTGACGGCAGTTTTTTTTATTACTGTATGGACAATTTTAAACTGAGTCCCACCGCTTACTTTGATCTGAGTTTTATACTTCTTTCCCATTGAGAGTAGGGCAATTCCTTTCTTATCTACCGCAATGGTGTCGCCGTAAAAAATTTGCATCCCTTTTTTTACGATGAGTAAATTGTCGCCGCGTAAGAGCTGAGCACCTCCCTTTATAAGGAGCACTTTTCCATCAGCTGCATGGATAGAAATAGAGGCGAGAATAAGGACAAGGACAGTAATTACTTTGATCATTTTGTTTCCATTTTATTCATTCTCTCATAACGGTGTTATGAATATAAACTTAATTTAATTTTGTATTTTAAAAGACAATTTTGATAAAACTAGACTAGTCTGTACGACTATTTGTAGACACTTTTTAGATGGTTGTGACACTTTGACTGATCATTTGAGCTTATTACTTTGAGGAAACAAAAAAGGCCCCTTTCGAGGCCTTAAACTTATTCTTTTTCAGATTCTTCTGTGAATATTATGGGAAATGCTGTCTTCATGTACCTGACGGTTATCAGATTAAAAATAGACACCTCAGAACTACTATTAATTTGACTACCTTTGGTATCTCTATAGTCATAATCCTTTTCAGGTTCTGCGGGAGCATTTTTATTGTCGACTACCTTTGATTGCTCTCCAAAGTTAAAGTCCATCGCATTAAACGGATCTTTACTGCCTTTTTTCGAGCTAGCTCCTGTGTTCGCCCCTTTGGCGGCAGTAGTCTTTACTTTTGTCTGAGTGTCTTTTGTTGCTGTTTGTTTTTTATTCTTCTCAATATCACTTCCTGAAGGGCCTGTTGCCATAGACATTAAGGCCTTTGCATCTGCAGGTTTCATCTTACTCAATGATTTTGAAACAGCATTCTGAAACTGACTGCTAAACTTATTGTGAAGCTTTTTAAAGTTAATTGGTTTTTTCTTATAATCCTTCATCTTGTCGTTAAGCTTATTTTGTAGATCTTTATTGAGGCCACTGATCATTGCACTATGACCAATTGCTCCATCTGCACTTGCAGATGCTCCAGCATAGTCTCCCGTATACATACTATTTCCTGTTGATTTAATTGCCCCAAGTGCTTGGTTGTATCCAGCAGGAGGAGTAAAGCCTTGATACTGAACGGTAGGAACTTTTGCCACCTTACAAGATTTGGTTTTCTTACAGCTACAAGTTTTATCAACAGCAGTTTGGCCGTTTGAAGTATCGACATAGCACATATCGGCGTTGACATTAGAAAATGCAGGGTCTTCTTTTGTCGGAATTATTTTTTGTGAAACATCAAATTGATCTGTACCACCAATAGCATCATTATGTTTTATTCCGACGGAACTCATATTTTTTAACTGCTCTGCAAGAAGCGCGAATTGTTTTGATCTTTTGTCCAGTTGTGTTTGTGATTTACTGATCAATGCAGAACCGACAGTTGCAAAACCAGCATGGGCACCAAAGATGGCAGCACGTGTAATTCCGCTGTCTGCAACACTTCTCATCCATGTTCCACTCGTCATTCCAAGAATAACCTCTGGCCAGATCATTACTGCAGCAACACCTGCTAGGCCAATTACGACTCCCGCTTTTTCGAGAGTTTGATTGAATTGAGCATTTGCATTGGAAAATATTAC
>JAGLCH010000327.1 GCA_023146355.1 Bacteriovoracaceae bacterium
CTTATCTTCCTTATCTTTCTTCTTTTTTTGCTTATTCATTTGAAAAGAATGCTTTATATTTTTCCGAATTATTTCTTGTAGCTGTGGGTTTGATTCTTGTGCTTCTAACTTCTGTTTTAACTGGCTAAGGACAACCGCACCTTTTAATTTTTGGCCTGATTTAAGGAGCGCCATACCATAATTAGCAAAGGCCTCATCGGCTGAGGACTCCTTTAAATTCTCTTCATAAAGAGTCAATGATAGGTCTAGCTTACTTGATTTTAGTAATTCTTCTGCAAGTTTCAGCTTTTCAGAAGAGGTTGCTTTACCGCTTTTTGACTTGAACATAAGTTCCACTTCAAGCTCAGTAGGAGGTATCTTTTTTACCTCTTGCTTGATTTCATTTGCCATCAAGTTACGCGATTGTACTGTCGTAGCAATTAAAACCAAAAAACAGATAAATGTGCTTGGAAAGCTCAACGCAAAGCTTATCCCAAGCAACACTAGACCGGGCACCAATAGCCACATTGCCATTACTGGACGGATAGTGATTTGCGCTTTTGAAAGTGTTTTCACAAACTGATTTCTAAAAAACTTTACGATTTCTTCAGTAGGAATAGAGTAAGATAAAGCAACCCAGTATTTGAAATTTTCGATCGAAGTTCCAAGCGCCTTTATTTTGGTCTCATCAAGCTTTGTTATAACTTCTTGTCCACGATATTTCTTATAGTGAAGAAACTCACCCGACTTTGATTTTATTGGAATTCTCGCGCCAGCGACAGTCCCGACACCTATAAGGGCGACGCTCACGGTGGTAGGAACCGTTAATTCACTTAATTCTCCATGGTCTTCTGAGTCAGTAAAGACAAGGATATTACCAACTGCTTTTTCACCACCGGAATGAACTTTTAAAATCTGTACCGCTTCATTAATTGACTGGACTAAACTTGTCCCTCCCCTCCTTAGATTCAATTCAGAAAGGGCAGCAAGTCTCGCGGAAAGATAACTGATATCATCAGTGAATGGACTTGAAGGAATAGTTGTATCAGAAAAAAGGGCGATGCCAACCTGGTGACCCACAGCTTTTTTTACAAAATGCTTTGCTAGTGAAAGTGACTTTTCATATCTATTTGGTCTTACATCTTCTGCCAACATCGATGACGATGTATCAATCAATATAAGTGTTTTCTGATCTAGAATATCACTCGAAACCTTTTTTTCTGGCCCCCGCAAGTCGAGAATGGAAAAGAGCAGCAGTATAAAACCAATATAAAACAATATAGATGACATCGAGCTAATTCGACTTCTTCTATAAAAAAAATACCTTTTCACCCAACTGAAATATTTCTTTTCTTGCCTTACGGATATATATACACCAAAAATAACAAGAACGATTAAGGGTATAAGAAATTTTGAATAGACAAAACTCATGACCCCTCCTTAACAATGAATCTTCTCAAAAACTCAACAAAGAGAAGTAGTAACACTCCCCAAAGGAGAAACTGGTGATACAATTCGTCATATATTATTTGCCCGAAAGTATCTATCTTACTCTTTTCTAGTTTATCTATTTCCTCAAGTACACTCTTCAGGCCCCTTTCATCACTTGCAGAAAAACTTTTCCCGCCTGTGATAGATGAAAGTTTCTCCAATATTTCCATATCATAACCGCCACCAGGTATTCTTCTCCTGCGTGCCCTCCCATTATGATCTCGATCAGTCATAAATGTGTCACCATTTGAACCTATTCCGATCGAATATATTTTCATCCCCTGATCTTTTACTTGTTCTGCTGCACCCAGAGGAGATATTGTACCAACGTTTGCAGCGCCATCAGTCATAAGGATAATCACCTTATTTTTTGCAAGTGAATTTGAAGCTCTGCCTGCTGCCAGTGCCAATGCGTCGCCTATATTTGTCCCCTGTCCAATACCTCTCATTTTTGTATTTATTTGAGAAACGATTTGCTTTACAAGTTTATGGTCTGTCGTCAGTGGCATTAAGGTAAATGCCTTTGCAGAGAATACAATGAGACCAATTCTATCCGTAGGTTTCAGATCGATAAACTCCAGGATTTTTCTTTTTGCAACTTCCATTCTATTTGGCTTGAAGTCTAGCCCCCTCATCGAAGGAGATGTATCAACAACAAAGAAAATGTCATTGGCATCAATAGTACTTTTTATGTTTCCTTGGGGCATACGTGGTTGCATGATTGCAAAAGTGATTAGTGCCCACGCAATTAATCCAACTATAAAAACCGACAAACGAAAAGTGATCTGTCTTCTAATAATATATTTCCCTGGCAACACAAGCTGAGGTTTTTTAAACAGTCGCCAATAAGAAGCACTCCAAAAGAGGCCGACAACAACAGCAAGAATAGCTAAGAGAGGAGTATTAAATTCCATATTTCTGCCCGAAAACTTCTCGTATTTTATCAAATGATGAGCTTATATTTGTCTGATCAATATCATCCCACTCTTTCTGATACTGGCATTTCTCAATTAATTCAAAAAAGATTTCTATATCTTGTAATTCTTCATCAAGCAGTTCCAGCCAGACAGATCTGGACAGGTAGATATTCTCATAATCACACCTTCCATCGCAATTATTAAATACTTCATGCCATTCGCTTATTCTCTTTGTTCTATCCGCAGTGGCCTTCTTTCTTGCGTTTCTTTTTTTAAAAATAGCAACAAAAAGTGCAACAATCGTCGTTCCTGCCATTAGTACTATAATTAGCAAGAACCAATTCATTTCAAAAAGGCCATAATATGGTTGTTCAGCAATGATGTATTTATCTTTTT
>JAGLCH010000328.1 GCA_023146355.1 Bacteriovoracaceae bacterium
TCCTGAGATAACACTATTAAGGTACCCAGCAACTGACCATAGTTGTCTCTCTGAATTCACCACTGGCCCTGAATTATCACCATCTTCAAACCAAGGCGAAAGAGTAAGGAACTCCATGTTTTCCATATTTGATAGGTTGATTGTTGCTGCGGTCATTAGAGTACTTAAGTGTCTTGAGAATACTTTTTCGTTATTCACTTTTTTTGCCGCAAGCATTGCGTAACAACTGACAAAGGGCCAGATGCCTCTATTATGATAAATAGGTACTTCACGTAATTGAGGATGAACAACAGGTGCTCCTGCCTCAGTGTGCGGGTAGCTTGATACTACCTTTGATGCTCGTTCGCTATCTGCTACTTCAAGAATAACAGCAAGTGCATTTCCTAAAAGGTCATATTTTTTTAGTGGTTCATTGATTGTCGATGGGAGAATCATACTTCGATAAAGCCCTTCTTCTTCACTCCAAAAAATATTATTAATTGACTTCTTTAGCTCGAGTGCCCATTTTTTATAACGGTTGTTGCCACCAGTTTTCTCTCCGATGAATTTAAGAGCATAGTAATGACATATATTGGTTGAGAGCGTTTTAGATTCACCTATCGGAGTTGTATTGCTTTTAGTCCAAATTGGGTAGGTTTGCTCTCTCCAGTCGAGGAAAGACTGTTCACCACGATAGAGCCCATCTGCTTTATCATAGACGTATTCACGATCCACCAGGACTGTCTCTTCAATTGCTTCGATTGCTTTTTTCTCGAAAGATATTTTGGTTGGACCAGATAGCTGCTTGAGAAGTTCAGAAGCACCAAGTGCCCACACTACTCGGTCTGTGCTTAGGGGCCAACTTCCCCCTGTTCCAGTATCTTGCACAATTTGAAGTTTTCCATTTGAGCGTAGTGGTGAGAGCTTAAACTCCATTGAGTTTTTTGCGCGAATTGGATCGATCTCACCAATTCCAAGATGAACACTGTAGGCCGTATCTCGGGTCCACACGTAATTCCACTTTTTTCCTGTCTCAAAGCAGCAATTTCCCTCAGACTCAAAGCTCCAGTCGGAGATATTTTCAACACAGTTTTGGTTTGCCTCTTCTACTGCCAGTGCAAAAAGTGCGTCGAAAAGTTCAGAGCTGGTATCAACTAAAAGTTGATTGTCACTTACCGAAACTTCTCTTATATCTTTATCGTTTTTCAGTAAATAGTTGATATTATTGTTTTTTCTACTTACATTAACCGTTGTTTTTTTACCTAACCATGATTTTGAATTCAAATTACCTCTCCGTGTCTAAACTAGTTCTATTAATACTTAATGGTTAAAAAACTGAATAGGGAGACAATATAGACGAAAAAAAGGATAGTAATTACACGATATTTTGCAAAAAAACGGGATCGTGCTATAGATAGTCTAAGCAATGTGCAAGCTTGACTGTTATCGTCTGCTTTATCTCCATTTTTATTTTGATAGCAGTTCCGTAGAATCTTTAGAACCATAAAATGTGATAGGAACATTATGAAACTTAAGTCTCTTATATTGTTAATGCTTTTAACTGCTCTGACTAATTGTCTTGCCATGATGCCACAAGAAGGTCTTGTGATTAATGGTGATGGTCGTGGTGGTGGTGATGTTGTTTATTGTCGTCCTGATTTATCGAGCAGCCGCTATGCAGGGCTTTATACCCTAGACTATCTGTTAACTCGTGAGAGTGATTTTGACGAGAACTCTGATGAGTTCTTTAAATTTACAAATGATTCGAAAGCCGCAATGAATATTGCTCTTAGTATTGCTTCTCAACTAGAAGGTATCTCTCCCAAGGCATCACTTAGCCTTCAGTCATTTTTAAGACTGACTGGAAATGGTAGCTGGGTTAATAATGAAAACAGAGGAGATATTTTTAGAGTTTGGATTCCCACTGCAAGGCTTCGTGATTACAAAGATGAAGACTTTATAAATGATCTACCTGCAAACTGCTATGGTGATGACGGGACTATGAATATTAGTCAGATGATTCTTCGTGAAGATGTAAACTCTAATATTCTTTATCACTATAATAAGAAATTATTTACTGAGCTAAAGGGATCTCCTCTGCAGATGTCTTACCTCTTAATTCACGAGTGGTTGCGAGATTATACTGTTCACGCTGCAGTCATTAGACGCGTTACTCACTTTCTACATTCCAGTGAATTTTTTGAGGCACCACCGTACAAGTCTGTCACTGCAATAAAGAGAATGGGCATCTACTTCGATCGCGACCTAACTAGCGTTCCTGCTGTTCAGCTAATGGACTTTGACACTGGTGTAGGATGTAGTGGTGAGTGTGGTTATCTTGATGTGAGAATTAAGGTTAGAAATGTAGACTTCCATAAGTCTGTTACAATCTATTACTCACAAAATGGTGGTCCTTGGAGTGAGCTTCCCGCAAGCTATATCCGTCAACTTTCCCACGGCTATGAAGAATGGGCCGTGGAAACCAATTTTGGTGCTAGTGGACACTCAATTGAATTTGCTGTTAAGTACTCTGTTGGAGGTCAAATTTATTGGGATAATAACTATTACAAAAATTATCGCGGTGTCTTTCGCTATCCTAATGAATGATTTTACTAAAAAATAAAATACGGGGTCTCTTTCAGGAGGCCTTTTTTTTGAGCTAGATAAATTTATAGTAAGATGATTTTCCAACTCCAAATTTTTCTATAATCCCGTCTAGCTCCCAGTCTTTTACCCAAATATTCGCCGTGGCCTTTTTTATACAATAAACTTCTTCAATCTCTTTTCGTTTGAAAGTAGGGCGATCGATGGCAAAGTGGGTATAGGGGCCTTTAGTCGTGATATCTGTTGGAATGATAATATTCATTCCGTTACTAATTTTAAAAAAGTAATGATTATTCTTTCTATAGATATCGTATCCATTTCTTCGGAGTTGTTCTATCGTTTTATTGATTCGCTCAATTCCAGAGATAGGATCATAGAAGTTTTGTCCATAAATACTATCAATTAGAGACCACTGGCTAATTCCTAGTGAGCCGCTTCCTATAATTGCAAGAAGCGCTTTTGATTGATTTTCAGAAATTGTCTTGTACTCACCTTCTGTATTTCGAGTGAGACAAGCATTTAGATCAACAATGGCCATATTTTGCGTAATAATCTCATTACGATAGAGGTCACCATAGTTTCTATCTTCTAGCTTGCTGTCCATAAGAAGCCAGCAGTTATCTTGGCTTGGCCCTTTATTTTGTTTGAGGAGTTTTACAATCCAAGGGTGTTGGATATTATCTATTCGACGATCTATTTTTCCTGCGAGCACTCCAAATGGGCTAGGGAGAGGATGAGCACGTAGGGCCACCATATCATCTGTTTTTGGAGTGTGTTCTGGCAACTGTTCAAGCCAGTAGAAAACTTCGAAATACGTGGTAGGTCTATTTTTAGATGCCTGAAGAATTTGGAGAGATCTTTCGAGTTCTTCGTGGGCGAGAGTTTTATTGCCTTCACACATTCGGAGTACGCCAGACCATTTATTTAAGAAAGCAAAGTCTTTGGTATCTGTTTTTTCATCAAATAAAATAGCTGCTTGATCAAAATCTATACGGGCATTGATGGTGTCTTTTCCCCTACCGCGTCGAAAGAGATATTCACCCCTTGCCTGATAGCAAATGGCGCGAAGAAGGTTTTGGTCATCTCCAGTAATAGAGAGAATTTCACTCACAATACTGATGGCCTCTTTAGAGTTTCCCATTCCCTCTAGGGCATCAGCTACTCCGATCTTCGCGAGCTTATAAAGGTAGCTGTCGGGGTCCGTAGTATGTTCAAGTACGCGCTGGAAAAATGGCAGTGCCTTTTGGTAGTTGTAGGCACCGTAATAGATGTTGCCCATATAGCGGTCGAGCTCAGGTAGAACAGAGCTGAGTATGATTTCTCGCTTGTCTGTTACTTCATTTATCATCGCAAGGAGGCGTTGGGCGTAATTTTGAGCACCAATTTGATTTAGTATGTGGGCCAGGGTTGCCTGCTCACATAGCTCCTCAATTGAAGCGGAATCAAATTCAGTTGGGGCCAACTCTTTGTTAATACATCGAATTGCCTTATATGATTGACCTAGACGCATATGAAACATCGCAAGTTCAATACGTTCTAGAGGCCTTAAATTTTTCGACTTTGAAAATAGCGATAACTCATTTTTCGCCATCTGAAGCTTACTATTTCTAATAAGATTCTCGATCTTTTCAAATATATGAGCAGCAGTTTCCTTCATAGATGTAGGTATATCACTCCAAAAAAAATACGTCTAATTATTTTCCGTTTTTTTTCATTTGGGCGATTGCTATAACAAATAAATCAAAACGGGACAAATATTAGTTTTCTAGGAAGGTTTATAATGAAAAAACTTGTAATTTTAATAACTTTGGCTATTTTTGCGTCACTTACCCCTCTGGCTTCTGCTTCTGCAGCAGATGAAATCAGAGTAACAGACTTTGTAACAGGTGTCGGTTTAGGGTGTTATGGGAGATGCGGTTACTTGTCTGTTACTTTTAAAGTGAAAAATATTGATTATGATAAATCTGTATCAATATTCTTTAAGGGAGAAGATGGCGAGTGGCGCGAATTAGCCGCCTATTACTCAAGACCTCTGGAATATGGATTTGAAGAGTGGAGAATTTCTACAAACTTCGGAAGTAGAGGCGGGTCTATTGAGTTTGTGGCAAAATATGAAGTAGATGGAGAAGTCTACTGGGATAATAACTTTAAACATAATTTTTCAGGGGTTCTGCTCTAGTAATTATATTTCTTGAGCCATTTTAGCCTAATAGATTTAGTATATTACTATTGGTTAACTAAAAAGAGGATCCCATGAATCAAAGAATTCAATCATATGTCATAGGTATTGATATTGGTGGAACTAAAACTGAGTGTTGTGTATTTGAACTATCAAATGAATCTACACCAGATACTTTTTTTGTCCCCCACAAAAGGTTTAGTTCCATCAAGAAAGTCTGTGGAATGCGAATTCCTACGGATGAAGCGGCGGGGTACGATACATTTTTAGAGGGTGTGTCGAACCTCGTCGTTTCTTTACTAAATGACTCCTCAATTCATTCAGATTCATTATTAGGTATTGGCATAGGAATGCCTGGAACTATCTGTCCAAAAACATTAGTAATGCTTAATGGTAATACGAAGATGTTTGTAGGTAATGCCTTTGGGTCTGACCTTATTTCAGCACTTCCATTTTCATGTGATTTTGGTGTTTATAATGACGCCAATTGTTTCGCTATAGCGGAGGCATATTCTGGTGCTGGCCATCTTCACTCTAAACATACTAGTACTCCTGAGCTTGAACTTAGCTCTGTTGGTGTCATTCTAGGTACTGGAGTTGGTGGAGGAATTGTTCTAGGTGGTAAGTGCCTTACGGGCCCCCATGGCTCTGCTGGTGAAATTGGCCATACCTCACTTGTAACAGGTGGCGTCGATTGCTATTGTGGACGTAAGGGGTGTGCTGAGTCATATCTCTCTGGAACAGGAATTCAGCGTATATTTAAAGAACGTTATGGATATTCTAAGGAATCTGTTAATATTTTTAGTGGGGCAATCGCAGGTGATGTTGATTGTCTAAATGTAATTACACAATACCGTGAAGATCTCGCTCGATTCTTTGCAAATCTAGTCAATATCCTAGATGTTGACTTCATCGTCTGCGGTGGTGGAGTAAGTAATCAAGACATTATCTATGAAGGTCTTGAGGAAATGGTGGGATCACTTTCATTTGTAGATAAGAAAAGCTTTAAAATATATAAACATCAAATCAGCGATTCTGCCGGGGTAATGGGCGCAGCAATGCAGGTTTGTAATCAATAAGAGAGAGGTTCTTGTGAAGGCTTTAGTACTAATATTCATAGGTTTACTATCGTTTCGTGTGCTTGCGGATGATGGTGTCATTGACGTTTGGACTTCATCTGAAAACGTTAAAAATGCCATTGAAAGTGCTTCTAAAGGATTTTCTGAAGAATTTGGTAGAAAAGTTAAAATTACTGTCCTTAGTAAGGATCTCACATCTCAATTCAGGACAGCTGCTCTAACTGGAAAAGGTCCAGATATATTTGCATGGGCGCATGATGTTATTGGCGATCTTGCAGAGTCTGGATTGATAGAGCCCATTCAGATGTCACCCAAGTTAAAAAAAGCATTTCTTCCTGTTGCCTTAAATGCTTACACTTATAAAGGTAAGGTTTACGGGTATCCGTATGATGTTGAAGCCATTGCAATGATTTACAACAAGAAACTTATTTCAAAACTTCCCTCTTCAATGGAAGAGGTTGTCATATTCTCTGAAAAAATAAAGAAAAAGAAAAATGGTCAGTATGGATTTCTTTATGGAATGAGTAACTTCTTTTTCTCATTCCCTTTTCTTACTGCTGGCGGAGGATATATTTTTAAGGATAATGGTGGAACTCTAGATCCTAGAGATGTTGGAGTTGCAAATAAAGGCGCTGTTGACGGACTCAAGTTCATCCATTCATTAATGAAAAAAGGAATCGTTCCAGAGTCTACAGATCGAAGCAATGCCTTCACTAAAATGAAAGAAGGTAAGCTTGCCATGACTATAGATGGCCCATGGGCAATTAGAGATCTTAGAAAGAATAAAATAGATTATGGGATTGCTCCTATTCCATCTTTGGGTGGTAAAAGTCCTCGCCCCTTTGTTGGTACTCATGGCTTTATTGTTCGTCGTTCAAGTAAAAATAAAGATCTAGCAAAGATTTTAATTGAAGAGTATCTGGTTACAAAGAAAGGAATTATTACTCTATATAACGCAGACCCAAGAGGTCCGGCGCGGATAGATGCTGTTAAAGAGCTCACTAAGGGGAATCCAGATCTAAAAGCATTTATGGAAAGTGCTAGAATTGGAATAGCAATGCCAAATCTTCCAGCAACGGGAGCAGTTTGGAGTGCAATGGGTAATGCAATTAGCCTAACTATCACAGGCAAAGAATCAGCGAGAAAAGCGCTAGAACACGCAAAGAATCAAATTCTTTCAAAAACTAAATAACGGATCTAAGGGTTTATATGAAAAAGTTATTAATACTTTTGTATTTAATTAGTGGAGGCCTCTTTGCCAGCACTGCTGATATGCAAAAGCAGTCACATCTTACGACTCAAGAAATATCACCGTTAGCGAATTTACTACCGAATGGTTTACAGAAGCTCAAGTATTCTGAAAGCAGAGTGACGACTGACATCAGTTCAGGCTTTTATTATACTGACTTTGAATCTATTGCAAATTCTTGGAAAAGTAGTTTCTTTACTGACGATTCAAAATTCTATCTAAAGCTTCACTCTGATGGATTTACCCAAAGAATTCGTTTTCACCGAGATTTTTGTGCTGGAGTTGATAGTGTTGATCTCGTTTTTAAAGATAATAGCGCTCGGACAAAATCTTTCTTATTAAAGCGTTATTATGATTATGGCTGGGAGTCTCTTTACGGGATTGATGAAGACAACTACTGTTGGTTTGAATTAAAGGCCTCTGGAATTGACCTCAACAGGCCAGAAAATAACTTGCATGTTATCCAAATTGTATATAATGGAACTAAATATTTTCTTCAGGGAATTGGAGAATCTCTTCTTCCTGCCAAAAGAATTGTACAGTCTCTTCAGGATATCATTTGGACTTCACTAGGTGCTCATGGTGCAACTCCCGTTACTAATGGCGGTGTGTTTTTTAAACTATGGGAGCCTGAAGTTGATCGTGTCGATATATTTGTTAATAGTTATCGTAGAGCAATAACTTTACTGCCAGATTTTAATAAAGGAACTGAAATTCGTTCTCATTCTATTTACCTCACGGAATCAAGCATTGGGGATGAGTATTACTATCAGTTTATGGTCGATGGAAAATATTTGAAGGACGTTGTTTCGAATAATATGGTACCGACTGCCATCAAAGTCGATCCAATGGCCAAAGAGATTGTTTATGACGGTAAGGGAGGGAAACTAAATGGTTATCATCGCCCTCGCGCTGTTGTACAGGGAGACTCTAGTTATGTTTGGCATAATGACTATTCAATAAGTGAGCTTTCAAAACTTAATCGTGACAATAGAGTTATTTACCAGGTCTGGCCGCTGACATTCAACCCTAAAAAAGTTAATGGAAAGTATATTAGTGGTACATTCAGCGATATAATTGACCGCATCAGCTATATTGAAGATCTCGGTGTAAATGCCGTTGAGCTGCTTCCTATTCATGAGAGCAAGTTTTATGCCGCATGGGGATATTCTCTTGACTCAATCCTTTTAATTGAAAAAGGGTATGGTTCGTCAGATTCTCTTAGAGCACTTTCTGATTCTCTACATTCTAAAAATATTCAGCTTATTTTAGATGTTGTTCTTAATCATGTGAATAACAGTCTCATTCGTGATCCAATAAGTCAGTTTGATGATCAGTCTAAGTTCTTTGATGGACCTACTGACTGGGGGCCACGTCCTCGCTTTTCAAGTATCGGAGTTCAGAAGTGGATTTCTGATAGTCTAGTTTCCCTTGTGCGTGATTTTCATATTGATGGTTATCGTTTTGATATGACTAAATATATCTACAACCTTGGTGGTAACCCTGCAGGATATAAGTTCCTACAAGACTTGAACTACATCCTTAAGCAGGTTCATCCGAATATTTATCTTTCTGCGGAAGAACTTCCGGATAATGTTTGGGTAACTAAACCACAAATAGAGGCGGGGCTTGGCTTCGACTCCCAGTGGAATGATAAGTTTAAGAATTTTTTCGAAGAGGAATTTACTAATTATAGGCCCTATAATCAACATATTAACCTGTCTCCTCTTTTGGGAACAATGTATGGATATAGCAATCATACAAATTATGGGACAGAGTACAGCTTCGGTGAGCCACAAAAAACAGTGAATTATTTAGGAAGCCACGATTTTATAGGAAATAAAAACCCTATTCTACGGCTTGTTTCAGACTACAACTTCTATGAGAAAGTCAATGACAACTACTTCTCGAGAGTTCGTCCTCTCGAGGATCCAGTTTATGACCGGTTTGCACTTATCCATAATGACTTTAATCACAGTGTGGGCCGAGCAGCTTATGGGATTTTATTTACAAAGCCAGGTTCTATTCTTTTTTACCAAGGAGAAGAACTTGGTAATGATATAAACATAGAAAATGAATGGTCCTATATAGATGCTAAGCAGAACAACTCAATACCGTCACAAAATGTAGATATTCATCGCTTTGTTGGCTCTCACAGAATGCCTTGGGAGTACCTAGACCCATTTAATTCTCCAGAGCTTTCTTTTATAAAAAATGAAGATAAAAAATTATTTTCAGGCTATCACAATTTTTTTAAAGATATGATTCGCTTTCGATATGAGCATCCAAAAATTAACTTTAAAAACGCTTATAATATTCATTTGAGCAGTAACGGACAGATAATCTCCTATCAGGTTGACTCTGGAATGAAGCAGTTTTTTGTTATTGTCAATTTTGGTACTAATAAAAATGGTGAGTGGGTAAGCTTTCCAAGGGGGGGCGATTCGTGGTGGAAGGAATTATTTAACTCTTCTGAAGAGAAGTACAGTGGATACAAGTCTTCTTATCGTAATGTTATCTCTAGCCCAGGTGGGCGTGCGAGTCATTTGCGTTTAAAGGCCAATACCATTATGGTATATGAGCGCTCAAGTAGAGGTTCTATTTCTGTTCCTCTGTACTTAAGAAGCTCAATGACAAATTGGGGCTTTGGAGAAAATCAACAGCTAATTAATAGTTCTGAGCATGGTGACGTTTACTCCCTTACAATAAATGTTAAGAAAAAGGGTGAGTATGATTTCAAGATAGGTACAAGTAACTGGGACCTTGAATATGGGTCTCCAACAAGAGGTGCAAATGTTGAGCACTTTGGACGTGATATAACAGGTCAGTTGAGTAATCGCTCAAATATGCCAAATTTTAGGATAAAGCTGGAAAAAGGTCGATATAAGTTTTTATTCAATATAGTCGATTTTAAATTTAGCTTATTATATATTGATTAACAAAGGTGAGAGAAATGAGTAATAGAACATTACCTGAATCTATTCAGGGACTAAACAAAGTCGCGCACAATTACTGGTGGTCATGGAACTACGATGCAATCGAATTATTTGAAAAGTTAAACCCAAGCGTCTGGAGTAGCACAAGAAACCCAGTTGAAGTTCTCCATAATACTGATGATGCAACAATTTCTTCTTTTGCTAATGACAGTGCTTATTGCGCTGACGTTTCAAAAGTTGAGAGTTCTCTTTCAGCTTATCTTGAAAATCAAAATACATGGTTTAATAAAGAGCATGCGGACCATAAAGGCAAAAAAGTTGTATATTTCAGCGCAGAGTATGGAATCCACGAGTCACTGCCTATTTACAGTGGTGGACTTGGAGTTCTCTCTGGTGACCATGTAAAGTCAACAAGTGATCTTGGAATTCCAGGTGTCTTTGTTGGGCTTCTCTATAAAGATGGATATTTTATCCAACATATCAATGAGAAAGGTCAACAGGTTGACAAGTATAAGGTCCACGATGCGAATAAGCTTGCAGTTCTTCCTGCCCTTAATGCAAATGGTGAGCAAGTAGAAGTAAGTGTAGATTTAGCTGGAAAGAGTGTATTTGCCAAGGTGTGGAAAGCACAGGTCGGACGCGTTGAACTTTTTCTGCTTGATTCAAATGTTGACAAAAATAGTGACATTGACAGGGAAATTACTGCACGCCTTTATGGTGGTGACCGTGAAATGAGAATCTCTCAAGAGATTATTCTCGGCATCGGTGGTGTTCGCGCTCTAGAGCAAATGGGTGTCGATGGTGCAATCTATCATATGAACGAAGGGCATTCAGGTTTCTTTCAGCTTGAGAGAATTGCGAATCAAATGAAAGCATTTGATCTTAACTTTGAAGAAGCAAAAGTCGTTTGCTCTTCAAACTGTGTTTTCACAACACACACACCTGTTCCAGCAGGAAATGAAGCTTTTACTTTTCAAGTAATGCACAAGTACTTCTACAGTTACATTGAAGATCTTGGGATTTCTTGGGATAGATTTATAAACCTTGGTCTAGTTGACGAAGGGACTGATAACCGCTACTTCAGTCTGACTGTTTTTGCGATCAATTTTTCACGCTTTCAAAATGGAGTTTCTGAGCTTCATGGTAGAATTGCTCAAAAAATGTGGCGTGGCCTTTGGAGTAATGTTCCTGAGATTGATAACTCTATTGGGCATATCACTAATGGTATTCACGTTGAAACTTGGACGTGTCCTGAAGTTAAAAACTTTCTCACAGAGAAATTTGGATCAGAGTGGAAAGAAAAAATTGCTGATCAAGAGTTCTGGAATAAGGCCTATGAGCTTCCTGTTGGTGAAATCGCCGATGTAAAGAAGCTTCGTAAGGCGAAAATGATCGATCTTGTTAGGACTCGCCTAAAAGAGCAATTAACAAGAAACGGTGGAACATCAAACGAAATTGATGAAGTGGATTCTTTTTTAAGAGACGACGCTTTGACTATCGGTTTTGCAAGACGATTTGCGACTTATAAAAGAGCAACTTTAATTTTTAAAGATCTCGAGAAATTAGCTTCAATAGTTAATGACGAAAAGCGTCCGGTACAGTTTATCTTTGCTGGAAAAGCACATCCTGCAGATATTCCAGGACAGCAGTTCATTAAAGAGATCTATGAAATTTCAAGAACAGAAGAGTTTAAGGGGAAAGTCATTATCCTTGAGAACTATGACATGAATATTTCAAGTCACCTTGTTTCTGGTGTAGATGTTTGGCTTAATAATCCACGTCGTCCTATGGAAGCTTCAGGAACATCGGGACAAAAAGTTCCAATCAATTTTGGTCTGAACTTTTCAGTACTTGATGGTTGGTGGCGAGAAGGATATGACGGAAATAATGGGTGGACCATTGGTACCGAAAAAGATTATCCAAATGATGAAGTTCAAGACTTTGAAGATGCTAATGACTTCTATAAGACCTTGAATCAAACAATTGTTCCTTTATACTACGGCGACCAAGACAATTGGTTTGAAAAGACTAAAGTTAGTTTTGTAACGAATATTGCACGCTACTCAATGAGCCGTCAGGTAATGGATTATATGAATCAGCTTTACTCTCCTGCAATTAATTACGGAGAGACGTTGAGAGATCCTAGTTTTACTAAAGTTCGTAGCTACATCTCGCAGAGACGCTTTCTACGTACAAACTGGGGAACTGTAAGCTTTAATCAGCCATCTTTTAATGGCTCAATTATAGCTGTAGATTCTCGTTATAATGAGTTTAAAGATACTCCATCGCATCACGTCGACATGTCTGTTGATGATACTCTTCCAGGTAGAGTATTTGAGGCAGAAAGCTTTGATGTAACTCTTCCTGTATATATTGGAGCAATGGATCCTAAGAACGTATGTTGTGAAGCTGTTCTTACCGATGCAAATGATTTAGAGCACTTCGTTTCTGTGCCTCTAGGTTTTGTTGAAAGTGATGGCTCTGGAACTTCTACTTACGGTCTTCATTATAAGTCTGAAACTGGAGATCCTAAGCGTATCCGCTTTAGAGTATTCCCAACCTTTGAAGGTCTAGGCCAAAAGTTTGAGCTTGGATTTGCGGAGTGGTTTTAGACTATGACTAATCGCTCTTCTGGTGTTTTACTCCACGTTACCTCACTGCCATCTTTGTATGGAGTGGGGGATCTGGGACCTGCATCATACAGATTCATTGATTGGCTAAAAAAAGCAGGTCAAAGTATTTGGCAGGTTCTCCCTCTTGGAGTTTCAGATCGTTATGGTTGTCCCTATGCTTCATACTCCGCTTTTGGGGGCGACCCATTACTAATTTCTCCCGAGATCCTGGTGGATCATGGGTTGGTTGATAAAAGAGTTTTAGAGCTCTATACGATCTCTTCAGATACCAGTGCCGACGTTGATTACTCTACTGTGCGTTTTGTTAAGCATGGACTTTTTCGTCAAGCTTTTCTTGTTTTCAAAAAGACAAATATACTAAGAGAAGAATTTGACCTTTTTTGTTCTAAGCATTCATCCTGGGCGCAGGATACTGCCCTTTTTCTTACTCTGACTAATCACTACGGTGAGAAGTGGTGGCTTTGGCCTTCTGAGTATAAGGACTACAATTCTTCTGGAGTAGAAGATTTTAGACAAGGGTATGCTGAAGAAATTGAGTTTCATCTTTTTTTACAATTTCTTTTTGATTTTCAGTGGAAAAATCTTAAGTCTTATGCCAATGAGCACGGTGTTGATGTCGTAGGAGATATTCCTATTTTTGTAGCACATCACAGCATGGATGTTTGGCGCAGGCCTGAGCATTTCAAGCTTGAAGACAATGGTGAACTTGGATATGAAGCTGGTGCAGCTCCTGATGCATTTAGTGATACTGGGCAAAAGTGGGGAACTCCTCTTTACCAGTGGGAGCTAATGGAGAAGGAAAACTTCAGTTGGTGGTGTGACCGAATGAAGTATATGCATGAGACGTTTGATCTTATTCGTCTCGATCACTTCAGGGGATTTTGTGCCGTTTGGCAAGTACCACATCGTGATAAAAATGCGATCAATGGTAGTTGGTATAAGGGGCCAGGCGCACCTCTTTTTGAAGCACTTGAAAAAACACTTGGCTGCTTGCCCATTATTGTCGAGGACCTTGGTGAAATTACCCCGGATGTAATTGAACTTCGTGATAAATTTAATTTTCCTGGAATGAAAATCCTTCAGTTTGGATTTGTTTCAGACCACAAAAATGAGCATCTGCCTCGTAATACCAGTGAGAATTTCGTTGTTTATACAGGTACTCACGACATGGAGACTATAAATGGCCATTTTTGGGGAGTCCCAAAAGGATCACCAGAAAAATCATTTGTATTAAAAGAGTTGGGAATGGATAACTCTTTTTCTGAAATTGACTATAGTTGGCCTATGATTGAACTTGCGATGGAATCCAAAGCGAGTATTTCAATTATACCAATGCAAGATATTTTAGGTCTTGGTAATGAAGGTCGGATGAATTGTCCAGGGGTCCTTCTGGGGAACTGGAAGTGGAGATTTTCATATTCTCAACTAGACCCTTATGCAGAAATTAAACTTTCGATGTTATCTAAATCATCAAACAGGAATAACTAACGTGAATAAGTGGATGTTTTGGTCTTTATTAGCTTTGTTCTTTGTCGTTGGGATCTTTTGTAGCTCCTATATGCTTTTAATGGGACATGTCTATTTTGCAGCAGGAATATTGGGATTTCTAGCAATAAGTACTTTTGTCTTTGTTAAGAAGGGCGCCCATCCACTTCGCTTTATGTATCCGGGACTTGTAACCTTTTTTCTCTTTCTAGTTCTTCCTATTATTTTTACTGTAGTTATAGGTTTTACCAACTTGAGTACTGGTCATCTGTTAAGTAAAGATAGCGCTACCAAGCTTTTGCTTGAAGATACTTATGTGGCAACTGATGGAACTGAAAAATATCTAACTTACTCCCTTCGTCATATTCGCGATACTAATTATGATCTTTATGCATATGATGAACTTAGCGATAAGAATTTCTTTGCAAATTTTGACCTTTCTAATTCAAAAATAGTTTCACTAGTTGAATCTACTGCTGTTGTTCCAAAGGACATATTATCTAAAGGTGAAGTTTTTAGAGTATTTAAACTGCTAAAAAAGAAAAGTGCTAGGCTTGAGCATGGCACAGAATTAACATTTCATAGGATTAATCAGCTCGTTAATATTAAAATGAGATTTTCTCTTGGTGAGGATGGATCACTTATAGATAATCGAGATGGTAAAGTATTTACTCCTGATCAATCAGTCGGGGCATATCGTAATGGTGATAACATTTTATCCCCTGGCTACTATGTCTATATTGGATTCGGAAACTTTCTTAAGCTTTTTACTGATAAATCAGTAAAGGAATCCTTCTTAAAGATTTTCTTGTGGACAATGATTTGGGCACTTGGCTCTGTATTTTTGAGTTTCTCCTTAGGGATTTCTTTAGCACTACTTGTTAATAGTAAGTCTCTTAAGGGAAAAGCAATCTATAGAGTGCTTCTCATCATTCCATATTCTATTCCATTTTTTATATCTATCCTTGTATTTCGAGGTCTTCTTAATAAGGATTTTGGTATTATTAATGAAATTTTTGTTGCGTGGGGAATTCCTAAGGTCAACTGGCTTGGAGACCCTATTGTCGCGAAGTTAAGTTGTCTTTTAGTCAATCTTTGGCTTGGCTTTCCTTATATGTTTCTAGTAACTACGGGAATTTTACAGTCAATTCCGGAATCTGTTTATGAAGCTGCTTCAATTGATGGAGCTAAAAGATGGGCGAAATTTAGACACATTACACTTCCGATGACTTTTTCAGCAGTAGCGCCACTACTTGTTGGTTCATTTGCTTTTAATTTAAATAACTTTGTCGGGATATACCTTCTTACTGGTGGTGGACCACCTATTCCTGGAGCGACAACACCAGCGGGAGAGACAGATATTTTGATCTCTTATACATACCGACTTGCCTTTGAAGGTGGTGGTGGTCAAGACTTTGGTCTTGCAAGTAGTATTGCTATTATAATTTTCTTTATCATTTCTGTTATTACTTTATTCAATTTTAAGGTTTCAGGAATGTTCAAGAATTCTGACACAAATTAGGGGATCTAGATGAGTTTTGTTCATAAGAAAAAAAGCATTGAGTCTCTTGCTAGACATCTCCTGCTTGTTGCTATTTTAGTTGTAGTTCTCTTTCCTGTTCTTTATGTGCTTTCAATATCACTAAATAAGACCGGAAGTATGTCTGCAGATCTTATTCCAAAGGATATATCTTTCAATAATTGGAAGTATATTCTAGGTATTGATTATGTCGACAGCATCTCTGGTGAGACTGTACGATCTCCATTTCCGATTTTAATTTGGCTTTGGAATAGTATTAAAGTTTCAGGTATTACATCTTTGTTGATGCTCCTTCTCTCTACTACTTCTGCATATGCACTTTCACGCTTTCGCTTTAAAGGAAAACAATCTTCACTTTTGGTGCTTATGATTGTTCAGATGTTTCCAAATATTATGGCAATGGTCGCATTCTATTTTATGCTCGACTTTATTGGGAGCTATATCCCATCGCTTGGAGCAGACACTCATGGAGGCTTGATTCTCGTTTATCTTGGAGGAACACCTTTTAACATTTGGTTGATTAAGGGCTATTTCGATACTATTCCAAAATCAATTGAAGAATCGGCAATAATGGATGGATGTAATCGACTACAAGCTTTTTGGAAAATAATAATTCCTCTAAGTACTCCAATCCTTGCGGTTGTTGGACTTCTAACATTTATTAATACATTTTCCGATTTTATACTCCCTTCTATTTTATTGAAGTCTCAGGAGAATATGACCTTTGCCGTCGGAATTCAAATATTTATTTCCGAGTCATTTTCAAGCCGTTGGGGACAATTCGCAGCCGCATGTATACTTGGTGCAATACCAATTACTGCGATCTTCTTTTCCATTCATAAATACATTGTATCTGGCCTCTCAGCAGGTGGATCAAAGGGATAATAATGGAGGGCCTTGGTCCTCTTCTTTTTACTCTTTTTTTACTTTATTTCTCTTGAGATAGTCCGATATGCCTTTATGAAAAATTATCGCCTCTCCTTAGTGAGATTATTATTGATTGCTACCCTTTTTACTTGCTCTGCAGATTCATTCTGTAAAGTATATAAAATTGCAGCTCCTGGGATTTCTTTAATCTCTACGATCGATGCTGAGGGAAAGGGGACCGGATTTTTTAATGATGTCGTTAAGCACATCCTCGAAAAGAATGGGCACACTAGTGAGTTTGTATCCTGTACATGGTTAACTTGTTCTGAGATGCTGCGTAATGGTGAAGTTGATATTTTCCCTGGGTTAATCAAAAATGCTAATCGTTCCTTAGAGTTTGATTTTTCTCACTCTAATCTCTACAATGTTTGGGGAGAAATTCTTTCTTATAATGAAAATTCAATTACTAATTTACGTATGCTTGAAGGTAAGAGAGTAGGGGTACTTAAAGGAGTTTTCCTTAATGAGACTTTTGGAGATGTTCTTGCAGTTTATAATATCACTGTTGATATTATAAGTTTTGATACTGTTGAAGGCCTTTTTTCTTCTCTTGAACTTAGAAATACCGATGCCATCATTACCAACAATGTGTTTATGTTAGGAGTTGCTGATAATTACTCTTATTACCATACAGGTATTGTCTTTTCTCCGACCTCTTTTCGATTAGCAACAAAAAAAGGTGCGAATCCAAATCTTATAGCGCTATTAGATAATGGCCTTCATCAACTAAAGCGTGATCATACATCTATTTACTACACTCTTCGAAATCAATATATGGCTAGAAGCCCTAGTGGACGTATTTCAAGTCTATTTTGGCCTATCTTTTCGATTGTCGTTTTAGGTTTAATAGTCTTTGGCCTATATCTTTTTGCTTATACTCGTAATTTACTTCCATTTGGAAAGTCAGCGCTGTTACGCAAAGAAAAATTAGTTTTGTCTTCAAATAATATCCGCTCAGTTGAGTGGAGATCTGGGTGGACAAATCTGCGGATAGATAGTGCAGATGATGCTTTAAATTCCCTTTTCTCGAGTACTTCAAGATCATTAAATGGATTGATTCATCTTATCCATCCCGAGGATCGAGAAGTTATTCACAAGTCTCTTGAGTCCATTTTTAAACTTAAGAGTTCACATCAAAATATCGAATTCAGAGTTCTAATTGAAGATATTTCACGATGGGTAGGTCTTCAGGGAAGTGTCATTGAGTTTGACTCTCAGGGAAGACCAGTTCATATTCTTGGAGTTATTCAAGATATAACTGATAAAAAAATGCTATATATCAACCAAAAACAAGCTTTACAGCAATATCAGACGATTTTTGAAACTTCTAATATTGGGTTTTGGCACTGGAATATTCCTGATGAGAAGATGGCAGTAAATGGGCCATATTCTACAATGCTTGGGTATACAGTCGACGAACGAAATCTATTTATCTCGTCTAAGTTTGTACAAAGTCAGATTCATTCTGATGATCAGGAAAAGTTTAGACGAGGATTGAACTCACACCTCGAAGGGCAAACTTCAATTTTTGATACAGAGTACCGCATGAAAAAAGAAGATGACACTTATGTGTGGATTCACAGTAAGGGCGTAATCTTAGAGCGGTCAGGTACAGGTCTGCCAACTTCCATGGTTGGTATTAACACTAATATTGATGGTAATAAAATGAATGAAATTGCCATATTAGAGCGAGAGCGCCAACTAAGTGAGCTGGCAATGAAGCTTGAAGAAAATATGGTAGAGGCCCAAAGTGCTAATCGCCTAAAAAGTTCATTTCTTGCAAATATGAGTCATGAGATCCGTACACCGCTTAATGCTGTAATTGGAATGACAGACGTTTTGAGTGAAACTGATCTCGATGAGAATCAGCAGTATTATGTTGATATTGTTTCGCAGGCCGGTGATAACCTATTGGCGTTAATTAATGATATTCTTGATACATCAAAGATTGAGGCCGGTGAGCTTAAGGTTGAATCAAAAGAATTTGCAATTCGTGAGGTGGCCTCAAGGGCGGTTGAGTTAGTTGCATTTCGCTTTAAAGATAAAGATATTATTTTTTCTTATGAAATCAATGGAGATGTTCCCCGTAAGATTATGGGGGATGAGTATCGACTGTATCAGGTCCTTGTTAACCTTCTTAATAACGCAGGTAAGTTCACAGAGAAGGGAGAAGTCTGCCTTCGTCTAGGGCGTGGTATTGTGGGGGAAAGTGAAGTCTTAAAGTTTGAAGTCATTGATACCGGAAGAGGGATACCTAAGGATTCACTTGATGTTATCTTCAATGTTTTTGGGCAGGTTACTAGTGATTCTCTGCCCAAGATAGAAGGGACTGGTTTAGGTCTTACTATTAGTCGGCAACTAGTCTTAATGATGGGAGGAGACATTGGTGTTGATAGTGAAGAGGGAGTGGGGAGTAATTTTTATTTTACCATTGCATTAAAGTCTATAGAAAGTTTCACACCTAATCTCGAAGTGCTTGCAAGATTAAATGGAAAGAAAATTTCACTATGTAATAATCATAAGATTGAAAATAATATAGTGGTCGATCATTTTGAGCGCTATGGTTGCATTGTCATGCAGCACTATGAATTTGATGATATTAATTTTGAAAAGATAGATGCATTAATGCTCGACTGGCGTTTCTACGTTGATCAAAATTTAGAAGAGCACATTATCAAGCTAAGTAAGAAGCATAAAGATAAAATTATAATGCTTCAGCCTGTATTTTATGGCAATGATCAACTTAACCAAATTCATAATGCTGGTTTACGCAATTATCTACATCGCCCATTACAGATGGAAAAGATTGATGACATTTTGCTCAATCGTCATACTATTACAGGTACAGGGGTAGATGTACTTAATGAACTGAGCTCTTCTATCAATTTTAAAAAATTGCTAATTGTAGATGACAGTGATGCAAATCTAGAACTAATGAAAGTCTATGTTAGTGGAGTTTGTGATCATTTTGATTGTGCACAAAATGGTGCCGAAGCTGTTGATGCCGTTAAAAACAATGACTATGACCTTGTCTTTATGGACATTCAGATGCCTATAATGGATGGCCATCAGGCAATATCTAAAATTCGTGAGCATGAGAAAGAAAATAATCTTGATAAAACAACAGTTATTGCCTTGACTGCCTATGCCTTAAAAGACGAGGTGGATAAAATCAATGAAAGTGGTTTTGATGACTATCTTGCCAAGCCTCTAAAAAAGAAGGTTTTGTTGAGTTGTATTAAGAAGTACAACAAGGCCACTTAAAAGTGGCCTTATTTATTTCTTTATTTATATAAAAGGTTTATTCCGGTTGCATCGTCGAAAAGATGGATATGGTTTAGATTGAAACTAAGTAGTTTCGTTTCACCAATCTGTGGGAATTCTGATCCCATAACTTCACTTTGAAATAAAATATCATTGGACTTCATGGTTAAGAACGCATTCTTTCCTAGTAGTTCCACCATATCTACTTTGCCATCGATTCTCCACTCTGGAGGAAGGTGATCGTTTTTCTTCGAAATAAAGATATCACTTGGCCGAATTCCCATTGATACTTTCATCCCTTCAGAGAGCAATTCTTGCTTCGACTCAGGCAGTGTGAATTTAAATACGCCATTTGCTTCTTTAATCAGGAGTGTGTCATCCTCTTTCACAACTTCACATGTAAACATGTTAATCGTTGGATTTCCGATAAAGGTTGCAACAAACTTACTCATAGGGCGTTGATAAATTTCGAGAGGTGTTCCAATCTGCTCTACCTTACCATCGCTCATTACTACAAGCTTATCTCCAAGAGTCATCGCTTCTAGTTGATCGTGAGTTACATAAACGGAAGTTGTTTTTGCCTGAATATGGAATCTCTTGATTTCTGTACGCATTTTATGGCGAAGCTTGGCATCAAGATTTGAGAGGGGCTCATCATAAAGAAATACGTTTGATTTCTTTACAATTGCTCGTCCCATGGCAACTCTTTGGCGCTGACCACCAGAAAGGTCTGCAGGTTTTCTCTCAAGGTATGGAGTCAGGCTTAGCATTTCTGCAGCAGCGGTGATTCTTTCTTCAATTGTTTTTTTAGGTGCTTTTTTTAGTCGGAGACTAAATGCCAGGTTCTCATAAACAGTCATGTGAGGGTAGAGTGCATAGTCTTGGAAGACCATTGCTATTCCTCTATCTGTTGGAGATACCAAATTCATCAGCTTATCATCGATGAGCAAGTCTCCACCAGTGATGTCTTCAAGCCCGGCAATCATTCGTAGTGTTGTAGATTTTCCACATCCACTAGGACCAACAAGTACGACAAATTCACCATCAGCAACGGAGAGGTCGAGCCCTTCAATTACTGTTGTTTTGCCATAGTTCTTTTTTATATTCTTTAGTTCAATATTTGACATTTTTTTTCGCCCTGTAAGAAATTATATCCCCATAGTGTACTTAAAACGAATGAAGTTTGCATCTTTTTTCGCTGTACGACCCTGGAAGAATGTTTGCGCTGTTTGCTTGTGAACGCGACCTGTGATTACTGATATTTCAGCATTTTCAAAAAGTTGCTCCCCTCCCGGAGATAGGTGGTAGCTCAGCATAAGCCCTGCTCGCCACATATTCTGATTGTTTGACCAGTGGCCTGCACTAGTTGCTTCCTTAATTACAATCCTTTGAGTGTAGTCAAGGCCAAGACCTATATTGGTTGTTAGTGCGTACATTGGGCGAGAGTGAAGATCAACAAATTGCCAGTTTTGATTACCTGCAATTGAGTCATCATCGTGCCATTGGTATTGGAGAGCGTAAAGTGCTGACCACATTTTTGATTTAAGATCTCCACCAATTTTAACAAGTGCTTTTGAGGCTTCAGCACCTTTTTTCTTTGAATCAAATGCAGAGTTCATCATTCCTGCCTCAACGCCTCCAAGGTGACCTCTAGAGTAGTTTACTACAAAGATATTGTACCAATTGGCATCCATGAGTTTCATATTCCAGCGTGCGTACTGGGCACCAATCATCTGGCCGTTTGATTCGTAACTATTGCTAGATGAGTTGTTTTGATGAAATTCAGTGTTAACTGTCACATTTCCATTTGTTATGGGAAGGATATATTTGTTGAGGAAAAAATTTGTTACATTACCGTCAACAGCACTATCTTCGTTTGTTCCGTAAGCAAATTCATACTGGCCCGGACCGACCTTTACTTTTATACCGCCACCAAACATATTTCTTTCATCTAGTGGGAATGAAGCGGTGAGGTAGTCTCCAAAGCCACGGTAAGGACGACGGCCAAACCAGATTGTTCCATGGGTTCCAAAAATCTTATGCATTTCGATATACGCTTGTCTTTCTCG
>JAGLCH010000329.1 GCA_023146355.1 Bacteriovoracaceae bacterium
CTTGGGGGGATATGGGGTCATGAGTAACTACCTGAAAATAATGGCCACTCCTTTTGGCGAGGGTAAACATTCTTTTGATTAAGCTCCATGCTACTTTCTTTTCCACTTCAGGAACTTAATCGAGAGGTGAGAACTCGATTAAATAAATAACATGTAAAAAATGCACCTGAATTGAGGCAAAACTGATTTAGTGGTATTTCTATTGTATGGAAATTTTAAATAAGTTTTATTCTAAAGTAGAGGGTTTTGTAACTCGAAAGGCACTACGCTATATCAATGGTCAGGAAGTTTTAGCTCTGCAAATTGATATTACAAGTAACTGTAATTTGAGATGTACCCATTGCTATCTTGGTGAACCTTGCGCAAGTCAAACGATGAGTTTTGAGCAAGCGGTCTTTGTAATAGATGAATATAGTAAGCTGCTCAATAAATTGAAAATGGTCCCGTGTATCGTTATCGGCGGGGGAGAGCCACTAATATATCAAGACCTTGTACAGAGACTTATTGTTTACATAAAAGAAAAATTTGTAAATGTTGAAATATCAATAATAACAAATGGAACAATCAATCTTAAGGATATTCAATTTTATACTGATCATGAAATTAGCTTTCAAGTATCACTTGATGGTGCTACCGCAAAATCACACGATTCAGTTCGCGGGGAAGGCAATTTTGTGAAGGCCTGTGAGTTTATAGTTACTCTTACTCAGTCTAATATTTCTGTAACTTCACTAACAGTTTTGACCTCCGATACCTCTAAAGAGATAGAGAAACAATTTAGGTTAGGCCGAAAACTTGGACTCGATTCTGTGAATTTTACAAGATTAATATCTTCAGGAAATGGGAAAAGACTCAAATCATCTAAATTATCCCCCGTTGAGTTGCGGACTGCATATATGGACATTGTTTCATTGTCGAAAAAAGTCGAAGTCCTAACTAGTACAAATTCACCTCTATTTTGTCTTATTGATGAGGGCCTTGGTTGTAGTGGAATGTTTGGACACCAAGGAGTTGTCATCTCCTCTGATGGGTCCCTAAAGGTCAGCTCTAGAGCTGATTATGTGGTTGGAAATATATTTGTGACTTCTCTTTTGGATTTATTCCTCAATGATAAGGTTTATAAAGATTTAAGAGGCCACAGAAAGAGCGAGTGCAGAGATTGTAGGTATTTCAGAAAGTGTGGAGGTGACCGTAATGCTGCCTTTGCAGAAACTGGAAGTTTTATGTCAAAAGATCCAGATTGCTGGATCGATCAATTATAGGAGTGTAAATATGAAGTTGTTACTATTAAGTATTATGGTTCTGTTACCAATAAGTTCAGTTTCTTATGCTGCAAAGACAGTGATTGCAAATGAGAAGTATGACAAGATAAAAAAAACTAGCAAAAAAAACATTAAGTCTTATGATAAAATTGTGGAGTTAAAGGGGCCTGCCGATACTGGCGGAGGAACTTGGAGTCGCATGCGACCCACTAAAGATACAAGTAACTAGTATGAGATTTATTTCTTTATTTGTTTTAATTGGAGTGCTTATGACTGGATGTACCAACACTAAAAAATTAACAATAGGTTATCTTGCTCCTTGGGGGAGTCTTGTTCCACCACTGCAAAATACGGCATATGCTGACGAAATTATTGGTGTTGAGTTTGAGTCTCTTGTCACTAATGGAAAAAATGGCGAAAATACACCATCTATTGCAAGAAGTT
>JAGLCH010000033.1 GCA_023146355.1 Bacteriovoracaceae bacterium
CTTTCTTTGCTGTTTTCCTTACTGCTTTCTTTGCGAGTGCAACTTCTAATACTTGGTCAAAGCTTTCAACAGGATAAAACTTAATCCCTTTACGGTGCCTTTCAGGAACTTCTAGAAGGTCTTTCTCACATGCCTTAGGAAGAATAATATGTCTAATTCCAGCACGCTTCGCACCAAGAACTTTTTCTTTAATTCCACCGACCGCCATGACTTTACCTGTCAAACTAAGTTCACCAGTCATCGCAAGAGATGGGATGCAATTTCGATTTGTTGCAAGTGAGTAAAGTGCTAGTGCCATTGTTATACCTGCACTAGGACCATCCTTAGGTGTTGCACCTGCGGGAAGGTGCAGGTGAACTTCATGGGATGCCAAGAAGTCTTGAGCTTCCTCGTCACCTGCTTTTAAAGCATCGTGAATCTCTTCCTGAAGAAGTTTCTTCACATAGCTATAAGCAATATTTGCTGATTCGTGCATCACATCTCCAAGCTGACCTGTTAGCTTGAAAGTTCCGCTTCCACGAAGTGGCATAGTTTCGATGAAAAGAATTTCACCACCATACATTGTCCATGCAAGTCCAATAACAACTCCTGGACGGAGATTTTTTTCGGCCGCCTCTGAAGAAAAGCGCGCTCCACCGAGCAGGCCTTCAAGCTCTTCAGGCTTTGGTGCAAATCTTTTCACTACTTTTTTGGTGCTCTTAACAATCTCAAGAGCGGCCTTACGGCAAAGCTTTCCAACATTTTGCTCCATTACACGAACTCCAGGCTCGCGAGCATAGTCAGAAATAAGCTTCTTAAGTGTAGGGATACCTAGAGAAAATTGCTTTCTGTTCAGCCCATGCTTTTTAAGCTGCTTAGGAATTACCCATTTATTCGCAATTGAGACTTTTTCCTCAATGGTGTAGCCACTAAGCTCAATTACTTCCATCCTGTCGAGAAGAGGCTCAGGAATGTCATTGATATAATTTGCTGTTGCAATGAAGAGGACCTTTGAGAGATCAAGTGGCAAATCAATATAGTTATCGATAAAGCTGCCATTTTGCTCAGGATCTAGAACCTCTAGGAGTGCAGATGCAGGATCACCTTGATAGGACTTTCCAAGTTTATCAATTTCATCAAGCATAATAACAGGATTGTTAACCCCCACTCGCTTCATTGCCTGGACTATCTTTCCTGGCATTGCGCCAACATATGTTCTTCTATGGCCTTTAATTTCGGCCTCATCACGCATACCACCTAAGCTAAAGCGGAAAAACTCACGTCCCAGCGCATGAGCAATGCTCTTTCCAAGTGATGTTTTTCCAACGCCTGGAGGCCCTGAAAGACAAAGAATAGTCCCATCATATTCTGGACGAAGCTTTCGCACCGCTAGAAATTCAAGGATGCGCTCTTTAGCCTTTTCAAGTCCATAGTGGTCTGCCTCTAGGATTTTATGGGCCTTGTTCATGTCGACAGATTCTTTGGAGTGTTTTTCCCATGGAAGCTCAAACATCCAATTTACGTAGGTACGTGTAAGATTGTACTCAGGAGAACTATCAGGAATAACTTCAAGACGCTCAATCTCTTCCTTAACTACTTTTTTTGCGTAGTCAGGCATACCGATCTCTTCAAGCTGTTCTTTCATCTGTCTAAGGTCACGGCCCTTCTCATCATCCTCCATCCCAAGTTCAGATCTAATAACTTTCAGCTGTTCTCGAAGAAAGTACTCACGCTGATACTTATTAACCTTATCATTTACTTCGTCAGAGATTTTCTTCTGTAGGTCTGCAACATCTTTTTCGCGCTTCAAGTAAACGAGAAGCTTTGCAAATCTTTTCTTCACGACAAGAGTTTCAAGGAAGTCTTGAGCCTCAGGAATATCCAGTGAAGAAATAGCAAAAGCGACAAGGTCAGCAAGAGCTCCTGGAGATGGTGAGTGCATCATTGCAAGCCTCATCTCTTCATTAAAATATGGATTATTCTCACTTAGCTTCTTTACCTGGTTAATGACAGAACGAGTGTAGGCATCAAGTTCATCGTCTTTTTCAAGAATATCATCAAATACTTCAATCTTTGCGCGGATAATAGGCGACTCTTGAAGAAACTCTGATGCGCGGTAGCGCTTCATCCCGTGTACTAAAATATTTACGGAACCATCTGGGAGAACGAGCTTTTTTACTACCTTACAAAGAACACCTACCTTGTAGATATCATGAGTTGTAATTTCACGTTCATCGATAAGCTCCCCTTGCTCATCGATTTCACCTTCTTCATCATCCTTAAATTTTACTAAGTTAAGAGCGATATACTGTGAACGCTGAAGATACTGATCTAACTCAGTGGTATACTTATCTTCGCCCATAATGATTGGTGCTATCATTCCTGGAAATATTGGGCTATTTAAAATTGGAATTATAACGCACTCTTCAGGTACGTCAGTAAGCTCATCATCATATCCAGATACCTGGACTTGATATTCATCATTCTCATAATCTGTCATATAGTCTCCTAGAACAAAATTATTTTCTTATATCTACAACTAGTCTACCGGGGTTCTCCAGATAGAAGAGTTCAACTCCACTGTCCTTTTTCAGACCAAGCTCAATGGACATCTGATCACCCTGTACGGGAAAGATATCAATCATATTAACAAACTTGCTATCACCAAATGACCCCACACCATTGCCAAGCCTTGTGCTAAAAAAATCAATATAGAGTTTGTGATTTTTCTTTGATTTATAGCTATAAACTCTAGGTGGAATCGGTGTTGTAAAATCAAAGACGACACGCTCGTAGCCTAGCCGCTTGGTAAAAGAGTGGCGAATTCCTTTCAATACAGATTTCGCATTACTTTTGCCTAGGCTAAAGATTCCGCTCTCGTGATATATTGATTTCTTACGTGAATCAATTTTGCGAATTCTCTCCTTAAAGAGATCCTGCGCAAAAAGAATATTGGGAAGAACCCAAATCAACAAAACTATCCATGCTATCTTCTTCATCTCACTACCTTGTGAAAAACTAATAATTACATGATCCTACAAATAATTATACAAGAGTGTACGGCCGTGACAACTACTTAAATTGTAATCAATCTTGCCTCTGAAAAATAATTTTGGGAG
>JAGLCH010000330.1 GCA_023146355.1 Bacteriovoracaceae bacterium
AAAAGAAGGACACGGGTGCACCATGTCTCTGCCACAGTTGCGGTAAAGAGCTAACTGTAAAGCGGGGCAAGCACCGTTAGTTGTTGAGCGCTCAAAAGATTTTGTGATTTCACAGTCTAATACATCTTTTCGAAACGGTGTTCATTACCTTGAGCTAGATGTTCTAAAGCTTAATGATGGCGCTGTCGTTGTTATTGATCAGAGTATGGCAGGGGAGAAACTTAATATAATTGTAAAAGAGCTAATTGCTGTTGGTACTAATCTTATTATTCAGCCTTTTACTGACCAATTTCGAAGACCTCATGACTTTTCTGATCTTCTCCACCCCAAAGCGCTTGATGGAAAAAAAGGTCGTGACTATCATACGACTTCGCCTTCATTCTCTACAGGGCATACTCTTAATGGTGGAGATGGAGAAAGTGGCCACAACGGTTTATCTTCTTCGAGAATTACACTTGATGTCGGTATTAAAGCCGTAGGTAATCTGATGATTGTTATTAAAAGTGAAAGTGGTGGCAATGGAGGAAATGGAGGAAATGGGCAGAATGGAATTCTTGATTCTACGAAAACAGAAAGAGAGAATACTCTGCGTGATGGCGGAAGTGGTGGCCGTGGTGGCGATGGTGGGAAGCCTGGTAATATTCACCCGTTTACATTTATATGGAAACCACTCTCGACGCTTGTTAGGTCTAACTTAAACAACATTCCTGTTGGAGTTTCAATTGATCTTATTTCTGGTGTCTCTGGAACGTTTGGATTTGGTGGTAGAGGTGGTAATGGAAGTAATGGATATTCTTGGAAAGATCCATTCTTTGGCATCGTACTTCAGTCACTTGACGGTGGATCTCCAGGAAGCATTGGAGACCATGGTCAGATAGCAGGTGGAAAAAGAACTCTCTCTATTGGGAAGTCTGAACTAATCGTAAAAAGGAAACAATAAATAATGCTTGGTCATTACCCTTGATCCTGAACGTGTTAGTGTAGGTTTAAGAGTAAGAATCCGAGCTTCAAGAACTTAAGAGACTGTAATAAAATTATATACGAATAAGTGAAAGACTCAAAATAAGGTCGTGAGGTAGAGTAGTGGAGGAACTATCAGCACGGCCGTACATAGTAGAACAATAAACCAGTACCAAGTTAAGCAATCATCGTCCTTGAGATTACTGAGCAGTTCTCCGATACTTGGAAATTCATCTGCATCACCATTTAAATATTCATCATACTTTGTCTTTGCAAAATAATAACGGACAAAAAACAGCACGAAGATAAGAAAAACTCCAATAGCGATGAGGTCTATATGAATTGCTCCGATAATAACGTACGTGATCGACACTGCTAGTATATAAAGATATTCCACAAGTTTACTTATCATAATCCATTTTCCCCTTTCAGCTGGATAAAACATCCAGTAGAGTTCAAAACTGCAAACTTAAGACCTTTGACGTCAGAAAGCTTAATATGTCTAACTATTGAAAATGCCCCTCTAGACTCTAGGGGAATATTAAGAGTTTTAAGATATTCACTAATTGAAGTCAACTCTAAAGATGCAAGCTTAGCAAAGATAGAGACCTTAGGTCCACGCAACTCAACATAAAAATTATTATCTTTTGTCACGATATCGTAGAGCTTTACATGTCCGCCAAAGACCTCAGATGCCACTTGGTTGCTAAGAATTTGCGAATCGAGAGAGGACTTTTTTATATCAAAGAAAGTTCTTAAAGATTCACTCATATTTGGCTCTATTTTTGAGCTTAGTGTCTGCACGTAAGGATTAAGAAGTTTAAAGAAGCGATTATCAATTTTGCCCCCAATAGCAAGCAATATAGCTCGCACAGTTTTTTTCTTAGCCTTTCCTCCACTCATATAGCTTGTAAGTATCTTTCCTAAATATTTCGTCATTGGAGCAGCAATTCCTATTGGGGCGATATGCAGAACACTAAGGGAAGAGTTCATAACGCAGCCAATAATTACGGGCACCACATTTGCCATGGCATGATCAATTGTAGGGTTTTCGAAAAAACAACCCGCGATGCCAGCAGAGATACCGAGAACTGGATTTTTTGTAATATCAGCATAGATCATAATTCCATCAGAAATATAACTTGCCATTTCTCTTTTCATGGCAAGATCATCAAGTAAATCAGCAGTACGAATAAGGTTTAAATAGTACGCAACAAGATGCTTCTCATCATCACTCATCTCTACAATTGGCTTGCTGTAGCGACTTTTTACCTTTGCTACTAATCTTCTAAGTAGCTCTCCCTCAGGGCCAGAAGACGTTATCTCAATTTCAAAAGATGAGAGACCAGCATCAACACCTTTCAAGCTGCCATCTGATTCAAGAATATATGCGCCATCTTCGCTAAACACCTTAAATCCGGCCTCTTTTTTATTCACAATTAATTTGGATATTGAAAATGGAGTGTCGAATGAGTTGACGAAGATTGATCCAAATAGCTCTTGAGAAATCGAGAAGTTATCAAAACGATCTAATATAAGTCGGAACCAAGAGGATAAGAAAATTTCTTTTTGAGGACTAGCTTCTAATAAAATTTCCTGGTTGGCTTTTGAGTGAGTGAAGTCCGAAATAGAAATGCTGGACTGAACATACTTCACTCTCATATGACTAAAAAGATATTTTGAAAAATCGAAATTAATATATTTAGAAAAATACTTAAGTTTCTTATTACTAATTAGACTTAGATTGGCTAAAAGCTCACTCTGCAAATCATAATCTCCAGATAGTCTTGAATAAAGAATATCGACTTGTAAATCAACCAGCTTCTTTACAATTAAATACTCCGATCGAACTTCTGCAATATTAGGGTGATCTAGATTTTTTTCGTCAACTTTCGAGGAAGAATCTAAAAGGTTACTCTTGAGTGAAGATCGCTTATCTAAAAGATCTTGAAGCTGATTTTGCAATGTTTTGACATCATCATGCATACTCCTAACTGAGAAAAGAATTGTTTTAGATATCGATGTTCTCATTTCAAGTCGCTTATATGAGCTGTATGACTTAAGTAATCGATCGCGTATAGGATCAAATTCATTAGTAAGGTAAACTGCGACATGACCTTTCTCCTTTGCAGAGTCAAGCCCATCAATGAGACTGAGATATGTGCCGAGAAGCGCTCCAAAGGACCCGTCAAACTGGCCGCTACTCAGTCTTGATGCAAATGATTGTATCTCGCTAAGAAAAGAGTTGATGTGATTGAGGTCGCCAACCTCATCTTCTAGCTTTTTAAATAAGTCAGAATAGTGATTCTTTAGCTTTTTATACTCTTCTCTCACATCTATAGTTAGTGATGACTTCTTTGATTTATATTCATTTTTAATATCAATGAAGGAGTCATTCAGTGAAGAGATATCTTCAGTTTGATCCTGGAGGTACTGACTTCTAATCTTTTCAAAACGGGAAGTTGTAGTCGCAATTTGAGAATTGAACTTATTTCGAGTTTTGTTTATTTCGATTAGAGAACTGTCCAGGCGACTCTTCTTTTTCACCATGGATGCGACACTTTTGTTAATGCGCTTTATTTCCTTTAGAAATGTACAAGAGAATTGTTCACCAAATATGTCATTACAAAATCTATATGAGCTTCTTTTTATTAGGCCATCGGCCTGATAGTGGGTTCTTCGAATATTAGCAAGTAAGGTTCTTGAAGATTTTATCTGATTGTTAAGGCTTGTGATTTGCTTTAGTGTATTATCATAAGCACTTCTGGCAGTGCGCTCTTTCGATTTATATTCTGTCAGCTTTTGCTCAGAAATTGAAATCTTTTCAGAATAGGATGCTTTTACTGCCTTAATTAAATTACTTTGCCCTTTCTTTTCTTCCTCAAACTGTATATCCAGATCGTTTAGCTTCTTGTGGACTTCACTTTCTCCACTTTCAAACCTTTTAATAACAGATTGCAGATCTTTTTCATTCAAGGATAGTTCATTGAACATACTCGTCGTTGAGTTCACAAAAGAAATATACTCTTTAGATACTACAACAAGATTAAGATAACTCTCTTCTAGTTTCTCGATATCACCCTGAGAGGACGAAATATTCGTATTGTATTTGCTGGCAAATTGAGAGTAATGAGCTTGAGCTTCACTCAATTTCCTTCTTGATTCAATAATACCATTCTGAACCTTATCCATTTTCCCCTTAAGTGTTACTTGGCCCTTTACACTATTGTTTAGCGCAATAGAATCGTTAGCAGGGAGTAGTTGCCCAAGTTCATTTTCTAATTTCGAAAGTATGGCCATTTTTGCACGAGTGAAATATTCATATACATAGTGAAGTGTAAGAGATTTAATTCCCTTATACTTGTCTGCCAACTCGATATCATATTCATGCATTGAATCAGTAGGATTTTCTAAATTAATATCTTCACTTACAGGCCCTCCAGCAGAAGGAATATCCTTAAACTCAATTTTATCAATTTCGACCAACTCAGGATTATTTTCGATCCAAATATCACTAGCCGTTTTGTTATTAGCATTTGTCTGGGTCGAGGGATAGCCATTTTGTTTAAGTGTAGCTCGAACAGCGAGATACTTTCTTGGGTGTTTTTTAGCTAAGATTGTTGCAACATCTTCCTTCTTCCGGTTTTGAATGCTAGTGCCTGCGCCACCTCTAGTCACCGCAGAGATAATGAATGTTTTGTCTCCCTCTATAGCAGCGATATGAATAGGGGCAACGCCATCATTATCTAAAATATCGAAAGTAGCTTTTTTAACAATAAACTCATCAACCAATGAAGAATACTTACTACCTGCAAGATAGTGCAGAGCACTCTTTCCAGAGTGATCAAGAAGATTTATATCAACTGATCGCTTAATGATCTTAGTGACAAAAGACTCAGGGAAATCAGATTCAAGAGCATGCATCAAAGCAGTTTTACCATTTTTGTCTTGATAATCAGGTCTTGCAAACTCTGACAGTAGTGCCCTCGCTGAAATCACATCACCAGATTGAATAGCAAAAGAAAGAGCGGAGCCAACAACGCTATCCTTCATATTAACCCCAACACCCATCTGAATAAATGTCTTGAGTGAAATCTTATGAAGTGCTTTTGATTGGATGAGCTCTAATATGACCGGTTTTCCATTCTTACTCAAAAATTCTATTGAGTGAAACTTATCAAAAAATGACTTTAGGCTAGAGTAGTCTCCTTTATGTATAAAACTTCTTACTTTAATTATTTCTTTTGCCGTTGGATGAGGATAAGATTGTATGTAGTGCACAATCTTATCAAGAAGTTTTTTGTTTCTTGTGCGTTTAGCATAATCAATTAAACTTCTACCACTTGTATCTTGCCCATGTGGATAGACTTTTCTTTCTATTAAAGAGTCAACGACATTGATTCGTTTGCTATTCATAACGGCAATAAAAATGGGTGATCTGCCAAAATAATCTTTAACCTCTAACCCAATATTATGATGAATTAGGTAACTTGCAACATCGACATTTGATCTTGATATTGCACCAGCAAGGTAGTTTTGACCTGAGCTATTTCGAGCGCCAATAGATAGCTCATCGACCGTAAGTTTTGCAATCGAATTAACTCCTCCCTTCAAGGCATTAAGGGAGGATGATGCGTGGGAGTACATCGACAGCATGAGTAGGCACATTGCGAAAAATATTCTATTCATCTGAAGCTCCAGAGGTTAGTAGTGATATAATTGAGTCGGGCGCTTTGTGTGCCTTTGCATATGCAGCGAGGGGCAACTCTTCATCTAGTAAGGGATTAGTGGCAGATCCTTTAGATATTAATATCTCTATAAGATGGCTGAGAAGATTTTCTCTCGCAATCTTGTCGCGTGCAGGTAGCCCCTGATAATCTTTCAAACCATTCATAACAGCTACAACTAGAGGTAAGTCATGGGCCTTAGCCTCTACGTTTACTGATGCTCTATGTTTTAGCAATATCTCCACAAGTGCTGTATCAAGCATTTCCACTGCATAGCTTAATGCCGTTCTCCCATGTGAATCTGTTGCGTTGATGTTACTCATATTGCGTGCTAGGTATTTCGTCACGGCAAGGCTTTTATTCATAACAGAAAAGTGAAGTACACTTTTTCCCTCATTTATTGTTTGTAAGTTAAAGTCAGCTCCTGAGGAGCGAAGATCCTTTAGGATAGATAATAGCTCTTGCTGTTTATTGCGAGCAACAAATCCAAACTGAAGCAACTCATGTGTGGGTGTATACCCAAGGTCAGAAAAGACATTTGGAACTGCATTGTAGTTAAGCAAAAGCCTTACGAGCTTTGGGCTCAGGAGCGAAACGGCATGATGTAGAGGTGTTTCCCCAAAGAAATCAGGGATATTTGGATTATGCTTGGAGGCAAGCAACTTTAAAACATCATTATAATTACTCAGATTAACACTATCAACTAGTGGAGTAGTACCCTTGAAGCGTGAGTCGCGTAATCCATTTGGCAGTGCCTTAATCTCATCACTGAAAGCAGAAATGATTGAGCAGTTTGACTTTGGGTGAGTGAAAGGCATTTTTCCAAACTTGTATAATAACTTCCCTTCCTCTAGTTGGTATTCAAAATTCTTATGACGGTAGAATGAGTTTCGATACTGAGAGGCACTATAGTTTTGAGTTTTTATATCGAAAGAAAAAGTTTTTCGATCAGAGGGATTTTCGTAAATTGGAGCGATTCCCATTTGTTTTTTACTAAGATCGGGAATAGAGAGGCGAACAAAATTTATATTGCTTGATCCCATAAGATTATAAAATAAGTACTTTGTCCCTTCCCATCTAAAGTTACCTTCAGACCACAAAGCTGAAACAGTTCGATATTTAGGAGTACGGTATGAAAGTCTGACTTGAAGTTCATCATGGTCAATAAGATACTTATAATTAAACTCAAAAGATTTCATAAACTTTGAAAAGATTTCTTTTTTTGCAAAATGATTTCCCAGCTCTTCTTGGATGCTTCCCCAAAACTTTTGCAGTTCCAGTTCACCTTTTTTTATAAGTGAAGGTATATTGTTTGTGACTTGAATCACATAGAGTTTAAACGCGAGACCTGATCTGGATCTTCTATCTTTGTGGATTGATATAGTAATAAGTTTATCTGTGTCAATCCACTTCACATCAAGTATTCCTAGTGCCTGAGAATCAAGTATATTATTTGATGTATATGTAGTCTTGAGCTGACTATTTGATAATTCAACTATCTGGATGTTCTCTTTCGTAACAGATATATGCTTATTTGAGTAAGGATTGCTGATAATTTTTCTATTCAACTCAAAATTTATATCATTCGCTTCTAAGGATATAAGTTTTTGATTACCATAATCTACTTCGTAGGAGTGTAGCTTTTTAGAACCATTACACGACTCAATGGTATATATTCTCGAAAGAAAGTTTTCTCTATTCTCGCAATCATAGCTCAAGGTTTCAGGAGTGAACTTAGGAGTTAAGGGCAAAACACTGTATAAGTCTTTTAAATCATAAGTGTTTTCCTGAAGGAAAGACTCTATTGATGATGGAAAGATTGTTCTGTTTGTAACAAAAGCTGGTAGATAGCTAATAAGGCCACCATCCTCATCAAAATAATCAACCTCAGTAAAAATCTCGCGACAAAATTTAGCAGTACCTGATTGGTTCTTTACTTTAAAGTTTGTAAACTTGGAGCCATCAATTTCACGAAATTCTGGGCTAATCATGTGAAAAATTTACCATTATTGACTTCCTTACCGTAATGTTTGCTATATTTTAGAGATATTTAACTTATTGAGGCTTTTATGAAAATGCTGCTGTCGACTTTACTGCTATTTACTTCTCTTAGCTACGGCTATGAAACTGACCAATATTCATCTCTTGGCCTTAAGATAGAAGATTCAGAACCGGAGATTAATCAGCTAGTTAATAAGGCCATAAAGTTTACTGCAGAGAACTGGGTTGGAGAGAAAGACAGCTATAAGTTTGCTATGGGTGTGGTGGAGTTTTTCGATAAACGCCAGCTTGAGCGCTATACCAATATTTCTCCTTCGATAGATCACCACAACCCTAAGCAAAACAGCATCTACCAATATGTTAGTGGTGCAGTTTCTCCTATCATTCGTTATAAGGTGCTGGCATCAACAATCAATATAAATGGCGTTCATATTGGCGCAGATAAGATGTCTCATTTCTTTGGCGTTGGTTCGGTTCTTTTAACAAGATATACAGAAACATTACCAGAGGGAGCTCCCGAATATGGTGAACTTGACTTCAAGGCATTACAGAAGGCACTAGATCGCAGTGTCTTTACAGAGTATGTATACTGGGGAATGTTGACCACAGGTGTCTACTCCAATTCTGATTTAGTTGTTAACTATGAGGGGCTCCGGTTTCTTCTTGGATTGTTTGTGGATAATATCATTCCTGGAAATCGCGCTATCATTAAGTGGGATGGTAATAGGCCTATTGTCGTTGGGGAGTTTGATTTTTCAGATTACGTCAACGATTACTGGAGTGAGGCCCTCAATCCAAACCGCTTAAAGTACGGGCTTCATGGAAAAGTAAAAGTGGCACTTCAGAATAAATGTTTTGATGATTCTCTCGTTGGAGCTGTCCTTCGCTCTCCTAATGATGAAGAGCTGAGTGAGCGCTACTCCGAGTTACTAAATCTTACTCCAAATCGCTATAGTCTTTTAATGGATAATGTATGTTCTGAAGTGGATCTGTGGAATGAAGACCAATACTTAGATTTCTCAGATGAAATCTCAAAACTCGAGAAAAAGCATTCTGGAGTTGTGAAAGATTCGCCACTAGATGAGCCAAAACTAGAATCTTTAATTGAAAATTCTCGGTTGGGGTGTCGTAAAACTAAGATTAAAGCAAAAAATGAACATATGATGATGCTCTTATATGATCGTACTTTTTCTAAAATGGTATTTACACAGCTTGAAAAATCAATTGAAAATAGTAGTGTGAATAAAATGTGTACTTCCAAAACTTTAGATCTTGAAAGTGATTTACTTATTACAAGAAACAAAACAGTTACATTAGCTATTAATTACTGTGTTGAGAGAGATAATGCTACGCTAAAGCGAAGTAGGTACTATAGCTATGAAAAAAGTGGGAGAGTTCTCCATTCAATGGAAGGTTATATCAATTTCGACGATACAACATTCTATGTTTTAAGAACATCTAGTGTAAACTGTAACTGGTATTAGAAACTATCGGGCAGAGCAATGAATTTACTCTTTACCAATACAGACTGAAAGCTCTGATGGAGTACAATGTCTGAGCGCCTTAGGTGTTACTGCTTTTAAATTCCCATTTTTTCCAAATTTTGGATTCAGGTTGACTAGAACTTGTCCCTTATTTGAACAGAGATAGCTCATTGTTGTATTATTCCACTCCGCCTTATTTATAATCTGACGTCCCATCAATTCACAGTGTGCTTGAAGATCATCTCGGCCTTCAATCTCAAAGTAGTAAAGGATATTCTTCTGTGGAAAAATATGTCCTTGCGTTCCCTTCAAAGCGGCCTTGGAAGAGTTGTTGTAAATTACAGCATTATTGCTTGAGTTTCCAAGTGCATCTGTCGCTGTGACGGTGAAGGTGTGGGCCCCCGAATCAATCACACTTATAGTTGGATTACAGGTAGTGGCATTTGGGGTAAAGGTTGGGGTCCCTGATCCTGCTGAATGGGCCCATAAACATGTAAAACTCGAAATATCACTAATAGTAGGACCTGGAGAGAAGCTTGCGCCACTTGTTTGTGGAGAAGTAAGTCCAATTACTGGCGCCGTGGTATCCCAAGTGAGGGCAAAACTGTCTGAATTAATATTTCCCGCTTGGTCAGTTGCCGTGGCAGTAACAATATAGTTTCCATCAACTGTTGCAGTGACTGTTGGGTCTTCAATCCCATTGTCAGAGAAGTTAACAGCTCCGGGCCCAGAGGTCATTGACCACAGGATTGTTGCTGTTGTTGTTGTATCACTGATCGTCGAATCTTGAACAAAGCCAACTTTATCTGCAACATCTATTCCTGCATTTACCGATGGGGGAGTAGTATCCCATGTAAAGCTCATTGTATCATTTGTGCTATTTCCGGCCTTGTCGGTTACCGTTAGAGTTGCGGTGTAGAGGCCATCAATTGCTGAAGAAATAGTAGTGTCTTCCGCCCCCGTGTTACTGAAGTTTAGCCCAGCTCCTGACCAAACAATAGTGCTGATATTGGCCTCTGTAATTGTTGCATTTTGCAAAGTTCCGACTCTAGTAATGACATCTGTTCCAGCACTTACAGTCGGAGCAGAAGAGTCATATAGAAGTACGTAAGAGTCTGTCCCTGTGTTTCCAGCATTGTCAGTTGCACTGAGAGTTATGGTGTAAGTTCCATCGCTAGTTACGGTTACTGTTGGATTTAGGGTTGAAGAGTCGCTAAAGCTAACATTAGCAGATGGTGATGAACTCCATGTGGTTGAGGCCACACCTGAGGTATCTGAAGCTGTTCCAGCATGGGCGAAGGAAATATTTTTATCTTCATCAATGCCGGCCCCGACGGTGGGCGCCGTGGTATCCCAGGTGAGGGTAAAACTACCTGTACTTGAATTTCCGGCACTGTCAGTTGCTTGAACTTCAATCGTGTATATCCCATCTGCAGATGTAGAAATGGTTGGGTCCTCTGCTGTTGTCGAGGAAAAATTAACTGTTCCGGCACCTGCTGTTTTTGACCAGCTGTATGTAAGGCCTAGAGCTGAATTGGCATCTGTTGTTGTAATATCTTTTACGAAAGGAGTATTTTTAAGTTCCGTAGCACCATTCATATTTATGGTTGGTGGATTCTCATCCCAGATTAGATTGAAAGTATCAGAGCCTACATTTGCTACCTCATCTGTGGCCGTAAGTTTCACAACATAAACACCGTCAGTATCTGCTGTGACATTTGTATCTTCACTAGTCTGAGCTGAGAATACAAGGCCTCCAGGTCCGGACTGTTTGCTCCACCCGTAAGTTATAGTGGTGGCATCATTTACTGTTGCATCTTGTGCAAATAAGGCCGTTGCAGTTTTATCTGTGCCAGCATCAACAACAGGATTTGAGGTATCCCATTCGAGTTCAAAGTTATCTGAGCTTACGTTACCCGCAGCATCAGTGGACTGAAAGTTCACAGTGTAAGTTCCATCAGTACTAGCAGATATAGTCGGACCTAAAATTGTTGCGCTACTAAAAGTTAGAGTTCCTGGTCCCGCCGACTTTGACCACAGGTGAGTCATTGAAGTGAGGGCATCAGTGGCGGTGGCCGTTCTTATAAAACCTACATTTTCTTTTGTGTCTGCTCCCGCTCCGACAGTGGGAGGCGTGGTATCCCAGATAAAAGTAAAAGTGTCGTTGCCCGTATTTCCAGCATTATCCGTTGCAGCAAGTGAAATGGTATAACTTCCATCTGCTGATGCTGATAAGTTTGTGTCTTCAGAAGTATTAGCACTAAAAGTAATCGTCCCACCACCAGCGCTCTTAGTCCAAAGGTAGCTTGCAATACCACTGGCATCACTTACAGTAGCATCCTGAGAAATTAGAATGTTTGTCGTCTTATCAGTTCCAGCATCGACTGCTGGAGGATTTCCATCGTAGGTTAAGTTAAATGTATCAGAAGTTAAGTTGCCCACATCATCAGTTGCTGTGAGCTTGATAACATAATCTCCATCAGTGTCGGCGCTGATATTAGTTGTGAGATTGGTTGGTGCTGAAAAAGTAATAGTTCCAGGCCCACTAAATTTAGTCCAGACAACGGTGACATTATTGAGGTCAGTGGCAGTTCCAGTATGGGAGAAGAGAGCGTTCTCAACTTCATCTGCGCCCGCATTTACAGCAGGGGGGATGGTATCCCAGGTGAGAGCAAAGGTATCGTTTCCATTATTTCCTGCAATATCTGTTACCGTTAGTCGAACAACATATGCCCCGTCGGCAGTAGTTGTTATATTTGGGTCTTCAACATTTATTGAAGAAAAATTAATTGTTCCCGGGCCAGATATTTTTTCCCATAGATAGGTAAGTCCCTCGGCCGAGTTGGCATCGGTGACAGTAGCATCTTTTAAAAATACGGCATTTTTAAGTTCATCAGGGGAAACATCAACTGCAGGGTTATTCGTGTCCCAAATCAGAGTAAAATCGTCGCTGGCACTATTTCCAAGCACGTCAGTTGCTGTCAGTCGAATGACGTATGAACCATCTGCATCTGCTGTAATTGTGGAGTCTTCAGAAGTTCCTGTTCCAAAACTTAAATTTCCAGGCCCTGTCACTTTGCTCCATAAATATGTAACTGTAGTAGCATCAGTAACAGTGGCATTTTGAGTGAAGATCCCTGTTTCAATTTTATCGGCCCCTGCATCAACTACAGGATTTGAGGTATCCCACTCTAGTTGAAAGGTATCACTGGTTGAGTTACCTGCCTGATCTGTGGAGGTAAGTGTAATAACGTAAGTTCCATCGGAACTTGCAGTTATGTCTGGGTCTTCAATTGCATTGTTACTAAATGTGATAGTCCCTGGCCCTGATGTTTTTGACCACAGATAAGATTCAATTCCACTTAGAGCATCAGTGACGGTGGCGTCTTGAGTGTAGCTCGCATTTTCTGATGTATCAGTTCCCGCATTGACTAACGGATCTGTTGTGTCCCATAAAAATGTTGCGGAGTCATCTGCACTATTTCCCGCGGTGTCTGTTGCTGTAAGTCTTATGGTGTAAGTGCCGTCAAGATTTGCTGAGACAGATGTATCTACTGCAGCAGCACTACCAAATGTTATTGAACCAGGTCCCGCTGTTTTTTCCCAAAGATAGGTTTGAATATTTGCTTCGGTAACAGTGGCGTCTTGGTTGGAGAGGATATTTGTTTTCTGATCAATTCCCGCATCAACTACTGGAGCGGTTGTATCCCATTTTAGATTGAAAGTATCAGAGTTGGTGTTCCCTGCATCATCTGTAACTTCAAGTTTAACAATATAGTCTCCATCTGCATCCGCTGAAATTTGCGGGTCAGCATCGGTGGTATTGGTAAATGTTAAATTGCCAGAACCTGTTACTTTGCTCCATGCATAGGTGATAGTTCCGCGGTCATCTGATGCGGTGGAATCCTGAGTATAGGGGCCATTTTCAGTGGTATCTATTCCTGAATTAACTGTTGGAAGAGTCACATCCCAAATAAAGTTCATATTCATACTTGTCACATTACTTAACTCATCAGTTGCGGTGAGAGAAATAACATAGTCTCCCTCTGCGCTGGCAGATGCGATGGTATCCTCTGCCAGTTCTGAATTAAACACCATGGTCCCAGGTCCACTTACTTTTGCCCATTGATAGGTCATGTTGGTGAGGTCAGTGGAACTTGCGTCGAGATTCAGTGCTGAATTTGTTACAACACCTGCTGGCATTGTGACTACTGGTGGTGTGGCATCCCAGAGAAGATTTGTTGTGTCGGAGCTTGAATTTCCCGCTTGATCTGTGACTGAAACGGTTAGGATGTAGTTTCCATCAGCTGCGACAACTGATGTTGTTAGATTATTATTAGGTGTAAAAGAAACACCGGCAGGCGCTGAAGTCCACGCCACAGTGAGGTTAGAGTCGGGGGAAGTTGCGCTTATAGAGGTTGCTGTTTTAAGTTTTAAATCATTGGGGGCGGAAACTGTGGGGCTACTTGTATCCCAAAGTAAGTATTGCTGATCAGAGCCAATATTTCCCGCACCATCTGTTACCGTTAATTTAATCCGATATTGTCCTTCTGATGTTGCAGTCACGCTTGGGTTTAATATGTCATCACTTGGAATAAATGCAAGTAATGTTAGTGGCGCAAATGTGCTGTAAGTCCACTTGTAGTTGATGACTGGATTTGTTTCAACCACTGTTTTCATTGGGGCGACTAAACCATTAGTATAAATATCTCCGCCTCCACCCACTGTAACTACAGGAGCTGTTACATCCCAAATAACTTGAAAGGTTGAAGCTGTCGATTGCCCAAATGCATCTGTGAGGGTTAGCCTTACATCATAGGTTCCATCTGTGGATATGCTGATTGATGGGTTTGCAGAAGCTGCATTGGAGAAATTTACAGTGCCAGGCCCTGTTACCTTTGCCCATAAATATGTGGTTGGTGTTAATTCTGTAATTGTTGGATTGGCGGTGAAGGTCCCATTGACATTAAAGTCAGCGATAGTAATTACAGGAGCGGTGGTGTCCCATTTTAAAGAAAATGTTTTGATACTTGAATTTAAAAAACTATCTGTGACTGTGGCGCGGATAATATAATTTCCATCGGCACTTGCACTGATGTTAGTTGTTGCATTGGTTGATGCAGAGAAGGTAATTGCTCCGGGACCAGATATCTTTTCCCAAAGATAGGTCATCGTGTTGTCATCGGTTGCTGTAATTGTTTTAGAAAAAATTGCATCTTTTAATTCATTCGCAAGTGCGGTGACAACTGGTGGAATAAAGTCTGCCGTGACAGAGAGGTCTCCTGTATGGGAGTTTCCTGCAGCATCAGTTGCCGTCAACCTTAAAACGTAGGTTCCAGTTGTGCCCACTGTGACTGTTGGTTTTAGTACTCGCGAGTTTGAAAAATTGACGCTTCCTGGCCCTGATATTTTCACCCACGCATAGGTCAGAGGGTTGATTTCCACAACACTAGCATCAGGTATAAAAGGATCTCCTGCGTCTAGTATAGGAGAGGTAACTGATACCACGGGATTTGTCGTATCTATGATTAGCCTTGTCGTATCGCTTACTATTTGCGATCCGCTGGTAACTGTTAAAGTTAGTTCCGCATATCCTTCTGTTCCAGAACTCACTAATGTATTGGGAGTTTCACTGCTGGCAATTGTTACGGCAGCTGGCGCCGTCCACTTATAGGTACGGTCTGGAGCGGAGGATATTTTAGCATTGGTTGTGGTTGATCCAGTCGTATATAGGTCGGGCCCTGCGTCTACTGCAAGCTGAGCTTCATCAAGACTGTCCGAAACTACACTACCGCTTTTGGGGCCTTGCACCACACATGAAAAAAGTAAAATTGATAATAAAAGAAGGAAAAATTTAGAACTCATAACCGACCCCAATTCCTGCTATGAATTGAAGTATTTTTTGGTCTCCGGTGAGCTCTGTCGTCGCTCCCATTTTATCGACCTTAGTAGAGTAGGTATTTTGCTTTGCAAACAGAACAATTTGAAACGGGTAGTCCACCATCCAGTGAATCGCCCCTGTGAACCCTGTCCCTTTGTAGACATCTAGAGATGCCATACTTTTTAATTGAGTATAGGGTGTGTACCCTCCAAGCATTTTTGAACCATCGTTGAAGTACACGCCAAGCATGGCACTACCCTCAGCGCGGTTGAAAACCTCTGATTCCCCGCGGCCCCTGTGGTAGGTGTTGGTGTACGAGTATTCGGCATTAATGCCAGCAACTAT
>JAGLCH010000331.1 GCA_023146355.1 Bacteriovoracaceae bacterium
GGTTGAGTTCCATAAACTGCACCAGAGCTGGTAAGAAGGACCTTTGTCGCCTGAGTTACTTTGGCAAACTCTAGAACCCTCTTAGTTCCCGCTAGAATTGATTCACTGATATCGCCTAAGCTTTCTCCGTGAAGTGAGGTGCTCACATCGGTGGCAGCGTGAATGATATAACTGCAGTTTATGGCAGGGAAAGAAAATGACTCAAGGTCACCTTGTACAAAATGAATGAATGGGTGATTTCCAAGATGGGGGAAGCTCTCTACAAAACCACTTGGATTGCGACTCAAAACATGGAGTTCAATTCCGAGATTGTAGTTTTGGTTGGCATGTATAAAGACTTCAAGCAGCCACTTGCCAAAAAAACCAGTGCCTCCAGTTATAAAGATATTTTCGCCCTTCATTTGTTGAAGGGAGCTTAGGGCATGTGAGAATATAAGATCGAGGTCGCCCTCAGATACTTGCCGCATATTTCTACTTTTTAAAAGGCTTAACAATCATTAGTTCTTCAAGTTCGCTTCTATCAATAAAGGGGTGCATATCTTCAATGGGATGATTAACAATTAGCTTGGGTTCGACAGAAGTAAAATGCTCGGTAAGATTAACTGTGAGCACGGCGGCCTTATTTCCTTTTAGAACATTAGAGATAGCACTCTCTCTGTCCTGGTCACTGACAGTTTCTGCATCAATACCATAGGCTTCAGTAATGGCCTTAAAATCAGGGACAGAATAGTCTTTAACAGTTGAAGCGTAGTTTTCATCAAAATAAAGTTCTTGAAACTGTCTCACCATTCCGAGACAAGAGTTATTAAGAACGATGACTTTTACAGGAAGATTTCTTCTTTTAATTATCTCAAGTTCTTGAAGATTCATCTGCATCCCGCCATCACCAGAAATAACGACAGCTCTCTGGCCTGTAGCAATAGCTGCTCCGATTGCAGCGGGGAGAGCAAATCCCATAGCACCCATTCCACCAGAAAATAGCATACGTTGCTTACCTTTCGGCCCAAAACTTTGAGCTGCCCACATCTGGTGTTGTCCTACATCAACGCAAATCACGTCATCGGGCCCACACTGAGCTGAAATTTCGGAAATTATTTGATTATATATTTTTACTTTTCCGTCAATTCCAACAGTTGAGGGGAATTTTTCTTTGTATAGATTTAGTTTTGCTATCCACTCTGGATTAATTGACTGACAGGTAATTGATCCCAGCGCCTCTATGAAGTGCAAAAGATGAGAGTGGATATGAAGCTGGCACTCAATCTTTGCACCGAGTTCGTGTTTATCGACATCCACGTGAACAATTTTAGCTTCTCGAGCAAACGTCTTGAGATCAGTTCCTGTTTGACGAGTATCAAGTCTTGAGCCAAGTACAAAGATAAGGTCGGCATTTGCTAGTGCCATATTTCCATAGCGATTACCGTAAGAACCAATTAGACCAAAGTTATTTTCATAATCATAACTAATTGCATCAGTTCCCATCAGTGAGTGAACAACAGGAATATCATTTTTTTTCAAGAACACTTCTAGTTCTTCACAAGAGTCTGCTAAACGAACTCCACCCCCAACAAGAACCAGTGGCCTCTTGCTTTGAGATAAAAGCTCCTGAACTTTTTGCATTTCATCTTGTGAAGGAGCAATTTCTTTTGAAAGTTCAGCATACTCTGCACTATCAAAAAAGGATTTTTCATTTTCAGGATTAAAGTCTGTTCTCTGAATATCCATTGGGATATCTAAAAGGACAGGCCCTTTTCGCCCGTGTTGAGTTAAATACAGTGATTTCTCAAGTTCAAAACGAAGATTTTTGATATCAGTTACAAGGTTAGAATACTTCGTAATAGGCTTAACTATTGAAGCAATATCAGTTTCCTGAAAACCAATTTGTCTCACTGGCCGCTCAAATTTATACTCATAAGTATTTACTTGTCCAGGAATGGCAAGCACGGGTACAGAATCAAAGAAACAGCTGCCAATAGAAGTTACCAAGTTCGTTGCACCTGGTCCGCTAGTTGCAGTCATAATTCCAGTTTTTCCTGTTACGCGAGCATAGGCTTCAGCAGCAAAACCTGCACCTTGCTCATGAACAGTATTAACCATTTCAATATTTTGATTCTTATCAATAGAGTCAACAAGATGAGCAATTGCTCCACCAATATAACCAAAAACTTTATCAATCTTGTGTTGATCGAGGTAACTAACGATATAATCAGATGCTTTCATTTAACCTTCTACTTTACCAAATCAACGTACTGTTGAATTTGTCCTCTTGAAGAGGGTTTATCAGAGCGACCAAAATCCTTGTACCAATTAGCAGTCATAGCAAAAGTCTGAGTTGGAGTTAATATCGGAGACCATCCCAGCTTTCTTTTTGCTTTTGAACAATCAAGCATTAAAAGGTTTGCCTCATGAGGTCCGTCGTGGGCCTTAAGAAGTTCTACTCCAATTTCAGGCCAACACTTTTTCATTTCCTCTACAACTTCGCCAACACAGATATTGGCATCATCATTAGGACCAAA
>JAGLCH010000332.1 GCA_023146355.1 Bacteriovoracaceae bacterium
TCGATACGTTTCTCTCAAGCAGAAACCCTTAGGCCATAGCTAAACATTTCAACCAGTCGGCACTACTCTAGTATATTTTTACTGTCTTTTAGTGGAAAGTATTTTTTCGAAAAGGATATTAACCGCCTTTTCCTCGCCAAGTCGCATCTTTTCAATCTGACGAATAAGTGCTCCCAGCATTTTAAGGCTTACTTCTTTGAAGAGGTCATTAGAAATATTATCATCGCGCATATCTTCCATCATATGAATAATCTTTGAAAAACTATCGTACTCAGCGGCCTGGGAAGATCCTTTTAGATTGTGTAGATTTGCCATATAGATAGCAAGAAAATCATCCCAGTTTTGGGATGACATATTTTCTAAAATCCCCTGGCAATCATTAACCAGGTCATGTGCCTCAGAGAAGAACTCTCCCCTAAGCTTCAATAAAAATTCTTGGTCTTCATTCATTGCTACCTCTTCGTAGACAAAATTTTCTCGAGTATTATGTCGGCCTTTTTATCATCTCCTGATTTAAGAAACCCAAGATGACGATGAATAATAGAGATTAAGCTTAGATTAACACCTATAAGCTTCTCTAGATCTTCCTTTAGCTCGATTACAGTTTCTTCAATCAAAGTGATCACCTGGGCAAGTTTAAAATACTCAACAGCATGAGAGCTGCCCTTAAGCGTGTGAAGTGTGGTCTTATAATCCACTAGAAGTTGATCATTCTCAGGACTCTCTCTCAAATATAACAGAATATCTTCACACTCATTAAGTGTTTCAGCTGCTTCAGAGTAAAATTCACTCCTCAGCGTCTCTAGGAATTCGAGATCATCGCTGTCCATTAATCCTCCTGGTGCTTGATAAACTTAAGTTTAAATACTGTTTTTCCAGGTTCGCTAGTAAAAGAAATATGTCCCTGACACTCCTGTATATATGTTTTAACAAGTGTCATTCCAAGTCCCATCCCTTTATTAGGGGATTTTGTGGTGAAAAATGGATCAAAGACCCTACTTTGCATGTCTGGCGCAATTCCAGTTCCGCTATCTTCAATCTCCACATGAACAAATTTGTCACTCCAAGTTCTGACTGTAAGCAATTTTACATCGGTGATAAGCATGGCATCAATAGCATTATGGATTATACTGAGGAAGATCTGCTTTAAGACACCGCGATCAGCATATACAAAACTATCTTTTGCATTGTAATCAATAGAGACTTTAATCCCTTCACGATTAGCATCATCATCGATAAATTCGCGACACTCAACGAGTAGTTTATCAATGCTTTGGACCCCAACTTCTGCTTTATCAGTAGAGCCTTTAATCGATAGAAGCTGAAGTTGGTTTATGACATCTGAAATTCGTCTAACAGCATCCTCAATTTTTTCATTAACCTTACT
>JAGLCH010000333.1 GCA_023146355.1 Bacteriovoracaceae bacterium
TCCAAGTGAAGTTCTTGCACCTAAAGAGTCATCTTGTTGTGAGTAACGGAATTCTTTGTGTAGTCTACCGTAAACAGTAGGTGCTTTTGCCATTTCTGCGTGAGCAGCAAAAGATAGAGCTGTTATTGCTCCTAATACAATCGCCTTTTTCATAAACAATCCTTTGTTAAAACTTGATCAACCTTGATCCTATTAATAATAGTTACCTTTGTTCAAAAAAAAATAACTCAAAAAAATACTTATTAATATCAATTCTATGTCTATATACGTTGCCGTCAAGCACAAAAAAGTGACGAAATAGCTGTAAAGTTGCTTAGTTTTAAGAGATAATTATCAATAATTCAAAGGGGATATGCATTTATCCCCTGATAGTGATGGTTTTGAATAGTCGAGTGTAGCGCTCTGACATTTTGTTTTTTTTGGTTTCTTTAGAAAAATTAAGGTTAGAAGGAAGTATGATTAAAAAAGTAATATTTACTGGCGGGGGGAGTGGAGGACACGTTATTCCTGCTATTACCCTAATTAAAGAATTTCAGAAACAAATTCCAGATATAGATATTTACTACATCGGTGGCCGCACAGGAATTGAGCGTGAGTTAATCGCTCAGCTTGACCTTCCTTATAAAATCATCACTACCGGAAAGCTCCGTCGGTACTTTAGTTTTCAAAATTTCCTAGATCTTTTCAAAGTGGGGTGGGGGCTTCTTCAATCTCTCCTTTATATGCTTAGATTTTCATCAAAAGAAACAATCGTTTTTTCTACAGGAGGATTTGTTTCTGTTCCTGTGGCCATTGCAGCAAAGCTGACAGGTAAGAAAGTATATATTCACGAACAAACTTCACGTATTGGACTTGCAAATAAGATTGCTTCAAAGTTTGCTGAAAAAGTATTTATCAGTTTTTCTGAGTCTGAGAAATTTCTGCCACATGAAAAGGTTATTCTTTCTGGTTATCCTGTACGTGAGTGCTGCTTTGATCCGTCTGTAGGGAATGTCATTATTGATGGAGTTAATCTCAATAATATTAACCGTGAAATTCTATTTGTAACTGGGGGAGGAAATGGCTCCACCCTAATCAATGGACTAGTAGAAGTTAGCATCAAAGACATTACTGAGCGATTCTTCGTACTCCATCAGGTAGGGAAGAATGAATACGATAAGTTTGCAAAGCTAAAGAATGAAAACTATCTTCCCGTTAAGTTTATTGCTTCTGAGATGATTGATTGCCTTAAGTTGGCCAGCATTATTGTCTCCCGCTCTGGAGCAGGAACTGTTTCTGAACTCATTGCCCTAGGTAAGAAAAGTATTTTTATTCCTTTAAAAATCGCACAAAAAAATGAGCAGTTTCATAATGCCATGGAGGCACATCGTTTACTCGACTCAATTGTTATTGAGGAGGATCAGTTGGCCTCTACTAATTTTATCTCTCTGCTTGATGGGTTTAGGCCGTCGGTTCAAACGATTAAGCAAAAGATGAGGCCAGAGGAAATAATTTTAAATAATACCATTCCCGATAGGGTGGGACGAAAGATTGCGCCATAAAAAATGCCACTCTAGTGAGTGGCATTTTCATATGTATTTGATCAGATTCTTAAGATGTAGCCTCGAGACTTAATGGTCTTGATACTTTTTGAGAAAGGATGTAGCTTCTTTCTCAAATTTGACAAGTGAGTGTCGATATTTTGATTCTGAACGTGAATATCAGGCCACAGAAGTTTACTGATATATTCACGGCTAAAAATCTTATTAGGACTTTTTGCGAGGAGGTGGATTAGCTTGTACTCAATTGGAGTAAGCTGGATTTTGAACCCCTCTACTTCGGCCATCTGCATGTCACAATAGAGGCTGAAGTCCTCAATCTTAATAATGTTTTGCTCTAGGCTCTGACGTCTGTAGTGATTGACTCTATTTTTGATTCTTGCCACAAGCTCTTTGAGAGAGACAGGCTTTAAAATGAAGTCATCAGCACCAAGATTGAGACCCTTTACAAGTGCATCTTCAGAAGGATCACTGCTTAGAAATATTACAGGAACTTCTGGGTGCTTAGCCTTGAGTTTTTCATATAGCTCAAACCCATTGATATCTGGCATATGAATGTCCAGCAAAATGAGGTCAGAGTTATTGTTTTCTAAATAACCAATAAGGTCCATCGGCCGTTGAATAAGATGGATGTGAAATGTCGGTGACAATAGGTCATTGTAGAGTTCAAGATTTTCTTGAATGTCATCTACGATAGTAATATGCAATGTCGATCCCCTGTTAGTAGAGTCCTTAAAATCATATAATATCTGTTGGTTATTAGATTAATCTAAAGCCAGATGGAAGTCTATAATAAAAAGAAGCAAACATACCGATAGGAATTAAGGAGCAGTGTGGCCTAGTGCCTTTCCCTGATAACTCCCTTTCTTTTCCATGTATTTGATGAATTCATTCGTAAATTCAGGCAGTTGAATGCCCCAATGGGGAGAGAGGAGAAGATCTTCTGGTGCTTCCCCATAAAGCCTTTGTATCACTATGTCGGCATTTAAGTGCTCTAGGAAAACTCGAAGCCATTCCATGTATTCATCTTTAGATAGAGTTTTAAATGGACTTTCCTTGTATTGATCACCCATGGCCGTGTCTTTTACCACATGAAGTTGATGAACTTTGAGAAACTTAATAGGAAGCTTATTGATCTCTACTGCCGCCTCAATTACTGAATTTAGGCTTTCCCAGTGAAATCCAAAGATGACGTGCGCGCAGATGGGGATATTTCTTTCACCTGTCTTTATCGCAGTTTGTTTAAAGCACTCGAAGTTATGTCCACGATTGATCATCTCAAGAGTATGATCTGATACTGATTCAAGCCCGTACTCCATTGTGATATCGTACTCGGCATTCAGTTCCTCTAGGTAGTCTAGAATTTCATCGCTGACACAATCTGGCCTCGTCCCAATGCTTAGACCGATAACTTCAGGGTGCTGAAGGGCCTCAGAGTACAATTCTTTTAATTTAGAAAGTGGAGCATAGGTATTAGAATAAGACTGAAAGTAGATAATATACTTACTGACTTTCTTATAGCGTCGCTTGCTGGTGCGGATACCATGATCTATCTGATATGTGATACTTTTATCATCAAGGTGACCAGGAGCTGAAAAGGTTAGGTTATTGCAGTAGGTGCAACCGCCAGTGGCAACTTTTCCATCTCTGTTGGGGCAGGTGAATCCTCCGAGTACAGTAATCTTTTGTACGCGTTCGCCAAACTTTTCTTTCAAATATTGATTATAGTGATTGTATGGGATATTCACTAACTGCCTCCAAATATGTTAGTATTCTTTTATTCAAATATATTAAAGCTGTCAAAAGGGCGTATGGGAATGAGCGAAAAACTCGACCTTGGTAAAATTAAGAAATACCTAGAGGACTATGCGAAAGCTAGAGACTGGGAACAATTTCACAATCCAAAGAACATAGCAATGGCGCTCTCTGTTGAAGCGAGTGAATTGGTAGAGTTATTTCAGTGGCTCACCCCTGAGCAGGCACTTGCAATAAAGAATGATCCAGCTAAGTTGAACCATGTCTCTGATGAGCTGGCAGATATTCTTTCTTATACTATTTTGATGTCTAAGTATTTAGGGATTAATCTAGAAGAGGCCTTAGATAATAAATTAGAGAAAAATGCAGAGAAATACCCCGTGGATAAGGCCCGCGGTACCGCTAAGAAATATACAGAGCTCTAAATGATACAAGTAAATGGCATTGTTAAGCAGTTTGGCCCTCAGATGCTTTTTGAGGATGTTTCTTTTGTTCTTGGTGAACGAGAGCGAGTTGGACTTGTGGGGCGTAATGGTTCTGGAAAATCAACTCTCTTTAAAATGGTTTTAGGAGAGGAGTCATATGATGAGGGCGTCATCTCGATTCCAAAAAATTATCGTATTGGCTCTCTTAAGCAGCACATTGAGTTTTCAGAATCCAGCGTGCTTAAAGAGTGTGCTCTTTCTCTCATTGGTGATGAAGCATACGATACTTATAAAGCAGAAAAGATCCTCTTTGGATTGGGCTTTGAAAAAGAGGATATGGAGCGTGATCCAGCTACTTTCTCTGGTGGTTACCAGATCCGTATTAATCTTGCCAAGGTTCTATTAGAAATGCCTAACTTGCTTCTTCTTGATGAGCCAACTAACTATCTTGATATTGTCAGCCTTCGATGGCTCAAAAGTTTTCTTCGTTCTTTTCAAGGTGAAGTTATAATCATTACCCATGATCGTGAATTTATGAATGATGTTACGACTCACACCATGGGGATCTCACGTAGACAGGTGAAAAAGATTAAAGGTGGTACCTCAAAATTTTATGAGCAGCTAGAGCTTGAAGACGAAATATATGAAAAGACAAAGGCCAATCACGACCGAAAGGTTAAAGAGATGACTGACTTTGTTGATCGTTTCCGCGCCAAAGCAACTAAGGCAGTTCAGGCGCAGTCTCGCTTAAAGCAGCTTGAAAAGATGGGAAGCATGGGAGAGCTTGAGTATGAGAAAGGATTAGGGTTTCATTTTAATCATGTTGAGTGCCCTGGAAAAATTATTATGAATGTGGAAAACCTTAGTTTTTCCTACGATGGTGTGGATGAGCTTATCCACAACTTGAGCTTTATTGTAGGGAGAAACGACCGCATTGGTATCATAGGAAAAAATGGAAAAGGAAAATCGACACTTCTCAACTTGTTGGCACGCGAGCTGACTCCAGTTGAAGGTATTGTAAAAAATCATCCTTCATTACAAAAAGGGCACTTCGGGCAAACCAATATTTCTCGCCTTTCAGAAAACATTACAGTTGTTGATGAAATTACAGCATCAAATCCTGATCTATCGATCTCTCGCATTAGAGGGATTTGTGGAACCATGTTATTTGAAGGGGAGATGGCAAAGAAAAAGATTAAAGTCTTATCTGGTGGAGAACGTAGTCGAGTTATGCTTGGTAAGATCATTGCGAATAAAACAAACTTACTGCTTCTCGATGAACCCACCAATCACTTAGACATGGAGTCTATTGAAACTCTCTCTGAAGAAATTGGAAATTATGATGGTGCTGTTTTAGTTGTAACTCACTCTGAGATGCTTCTTCGAAAACTTGTTAATAAGCTCATAATTTTTCACAAAGGAAAGGCCGAGTTTTTTGATGGTGGGTATGAAGAATTTTTAGATAAAATTGGATGGGAAGAAGAACTCTCTGGGAAAGAAAAAATTACGACTCCCAAGCTTGGAAGAAAAGAGCTAAAAGCTATGCGCTCTGAAATTATCAACGAGCGGTCTAAGATTTTGAATCCTTTAAAGAAGCGACTAGAGGTGGTTGAGCACCGAATAACTGAACTGGAAGAAATCGTCGAAAAAAGCAATGCCGCCATGATTATTGCATCTGAAAATAGTGATGGGCCCAAAATAGGAAAGCTTTCTAAAATAGTTAGTGATAGCGAAGAAGAGATTGATATTCTTTTTCTCGAATTGGAAGAGCTTACAGAATCTGTTGATCTAAAAACTGAAGAGTTTGAGCAAAGAATTTTAAAACTTGAAGCTTGAAAAACATACCTACCACCCGGTAGTGGCCGGGGGCAGGTAGTTAGTTAGGGTATGATCTCAAACGCTACGAATAACGTCCTTTGATGCCTTGAAAAATTATTGTCGCTAACAAGGATCAGTGTTTTGTGACCGTTTGGTAGCGTAGGTCCAAAAGTAATTCCCTCAATATTATCGAGTTTTTGAAACCTATGGGTCATCTTATCAATTACTGTATCTAAATCAAGGAGGAGATTTTTTTGCACAGGCTTGACATGACTTCCCTTAAGCGATTTCAGCGACTTAATGTCAGTGGCGCCATCTAATGATACTTTGAAAAGTTTTATGGTGTTTTTATAGTTATTTTTTACCCAAGCTCGTTCCATAGTTATGAGGTGATTATCATCAATTGCCACCATATCAACTAGTCCATTATCCCCTTTTATCTCCTTAAAGTTCGATGGATTTGGAATGCGTTCTATCATGTAGGGAAATACTCCATCAATCTCGCCATTTTTATAGCGAACAATTCTTGAGATTCCATCGCTATCTTGCTCGGCCATAGCTCCGTCCTGATAGAGAGTATTTTCATTTGCAGTAAAGGTATAATTTAAATTAGGGGTCGTGGAGAGTGATTCAAAGGCAAGATTAAAACGTACTCCAGTTGTTGGAGTACCTTTTTCTTCAAATAGAAATGGTGCAGGAATAGGCCACTCCTTCACAAATATTCCTTGTGTCGTATATTCTGTTACCGCAGGCATAATTCTTTTTCTAGGTCTTTGGTCTCCCTCTGAGCTTAAGAGGATATTTCCATTGCGTAGTTGAGTGATTCCTTCAAAATCAATACTACCGATCTTAAAATTTTTGCCTTTTTTATTTTTTAGTATTTGAACCCGTACCGGTTTGATATCTAGTTTATTATTTTCAATGGCGACTGAGAACTCATAGAAGCGAGGTGCTCCACGCGCACCTCTATCGTCACTCACTGCGATCAACCTGTTGCTCTCTTTATTGTATACAATTCCTGATAGACCACCCAATATCGAATTATTAAAAACTTTTTTTGAATCTATATTTACATCACCTATAAACCTAAGGTGGTTCACAGGAATAGATTGTGCTGAAGTAAATGTAGTACATGCTATCAAGATGAAACTAGCGAATGATGCTAGAATTAAGTAGTAGAAAATTTTCATTACAATTCCTTTTATAAGTTTATCTATTTCTCTTTTCGGAGAATATCTACAGAGAAGTAACACTAAAGTGTATTAGGGATAGATATTGCCTATTAATTAAAAAAAGAAGAGTTGTACGGAGAGTGTACTATATAAGGGAGATATTATTTTCTGAGTTTGGTGGTAGCCGAGGCGAGACTTGAACTCGCACAGTATTGCTACCGGCGGATTTTGAATCCGCTGTGTCTACCATTCCACCACTCGGCCATAATTAAAATAAGAGTATTTAAAAAACGTGTAAGTGTCAATATAATAGTCCCAAGGAGAGTGCCATGACAGATAGTAATGAGTGGAAAAATAAAGTACAAGATCTTCTTGGTCAGTTTCAAGAAGAAGTAAAAAAGACAACCCAAATCGGTATGAAAATGCTTAGTGCTTCTAAGACGAATTCTTGCCTTAATAAGCTTTATGAAGAGCTTGGAGAGCTTTCATATGAAGCTCTTAAGAGTAAAAAACTTCATTGGGAAAGCGATAAAGTGACGGAACTTGTAAATACTATTGATGGTTGTATTGTCGATTTGACTGATATTGATAAGGAAGTTACGGAGATTAAGAAGACAAAGTCAGAAGAAAATATGGAGGTTTAGAACCTTTGTAACGTATGTAAAGCTTCCTAGGAGTAGCGCGCTTATTGCTATAACCGCATAGAGAATATTTGCGCTCCTATGGGAAGGTTCTCGTTTTGCTTTAAAGAGAAAACTTGGGCGTATTAAAAACAGAAGCGCTGCGTTGAGTGCTATCAGGTGAATAATAAGTGATCCTGAATAGAAGTTAAGGAGTATTTGACTCATTAATTTCCTTGCGCTCTGCCAGCTTAATGCGGTGATCAAAGAATGAAATGAGAGCATCGTGGATTGCAGGTAGTCCTGCTTTACTTTCGGCCGAAGCAAAATGAATCTGCTTCACCCACTTGTATGCCTTAAATAGTTGCGGCTTCAACTTATCAAGAGCTGCGCGCTCCTTCTGCTTTTTTAGCTTATCTATTTTGTTAAATACAAGAAAAGTGCTGAAGTTATATTTTTTAAGAAACTGATGAAATCCCTTATCTGCTGCCTGGTCCGGATGTCTAGCATCTTGCAGGTTAACCATTACAACATTACTTGATGTTTGTTCAAAGAAAATACCCAAAAGGGTTTCCCAATTCTTCGACATTTCCTTTGATACTTGCGCATGCCCGTATCCCGGAAGGTCAAATAAATAAAGCCGAGGAAGGTGCTCGGCCGGCTTTCCATTTAAGGAGAGTTGAAATGAGAAGACATTGATCTCTCTTGTTCTACCAGGTGTTTTTGAAACACGAGCGGTCTGCCTTCCAAACATTGAATTTATGATACTGGATTTTCCGACATTAGAGCGGCCAACAAAGCTAACTCCAATCAGCTCAGGGTTATCAAATAGCCAATTTGATAGGTCTTCTGGATTACTCCACCCATATTCAAATTGTGCACTACCTTTGATAATTTCCAAACCCATAATGTATTCCTTTAATACCGAGGTACGATTTTTG
>JAGLCH010000334.1 GCA_023146355.1 Bacteriovoracaceae bacterium
AAGAAATAATTGAGTCGCTCTTCTAGGTGGGGCTTAGAAAGGTGTAACCAGCAGGGATCAAAATTACCTTGAAGAATATAATCACTCCCAAGCTGATGGACCACTTCACTCAAAGTATGGCGATAATCAACTCCAAGAACATCAATATTACTATCTTCAATTGAGTTTAAGTGATTAAGCGTAGTGTGCTTTGAATAATAGATGATCTTACATTTTGGATGTAATGACTTAAACTGCTTAGTTATTGATTTTAGAGTTGGAACGATAAATCGCTTAAAGTCATAAAGGGAAAGCTCACCTACTGCAGTATCAAAGATTGAAATGGTATCGGCACCACCTTCAACTTGCATTGACATCTCTTTTAAGAGATTTGGCATAAGTATTTCTAAAAAGTTTTCGAAGCGTCCATCGTACAGACCAGTCTTGGCCTCAACCAAACTTCCTGCATGGGTTCCAAGTGCTCCATAGGCAAATAGGGTAAATGGTGCGCCAACAAAACCAATAAGATTTTTATCTTTAGGAAGTTCCTTTCGAAGGAGCAGTGTTGCTTCCTTTTGGAACGAGTAAAACTTACTTGCCTCCTCAATAAGCTCAAGCCCTTTAACATCATCTAGAGTTAAAAGTTTTTTATCTAGCGTCGGCCTTCCTGTGGCATATGAAAGACCAAGTCCCATCTGCTCAAGAGGAAAGAGAAGATCTGAAAATAAAATAGCTGCGTCAAAACCAAAATCGCGAATAGGGCCCATTGTTACTTCACATGCGAGTTTTGGAGTCTTGCATAGAGTTGTAAAGTCATTATCTTTTTTTAGATTTTGATAGTGATGATGATAACGTCCGGCCTGACGCATGAACCATACTGGTACTGTACGTTTTCCATCTTTTTCAATTTCTCTTATAAATAGTCCCATCTTTATACTCCTAACTTTAATTTGAGCTCAGCAATCACACTGTCATCATGGGCCTTTGAAACGAAGCCAACTTCATATGGATTTGGAGCGAGGTAAATGCCTTTTTCTAGAAAATCTCCAAAGAGCTCAGAAAAAGTATCCATGAGGTTTCCTGGTATATCGCAGGCCCTCGTAATTCCAGAGACTGGAGTTATCCAAAAAAGTGATCCCTTTGAAATAACTTTTAGTTCTTTATATTTTTCATTTTTTTCGAAATAACTTTCAAAAATTGAAACGATCTCTTTCGTTTTAGATTCAAGGTCACTATAAAACTTCTCATCTAATTGCTTTAATGTTGCAAGCCCTCCAACCATAGCAAGGGGATTTGCACTAAGTGTTCCAGCTTGATAGACACCACCAATAGGTGCCAATTTTTCCATGAGCTCACGCTTTCCGCCAAGAGCTCCAACCGGAAGTCCTCCACCAATAATTTTACCGTAGGTAACAAGATCAGGAGTAATTCCAGTCTCACCGGCCATTCCCTTAAATCCCATGCGGAACCCTGAGATAACTTCATCAAAAATAAGAAGGGCGTTATTTTCAGAACTAATATCTCTTAAGAACTTTAGAAATTGTGTGTCTTGCTCAAGCAAACCGTTGTTAGCAGGAAGTGGCTCAATAATTACTACGGCAATATCATCTTTATGAGTTTTGAAACAATTGATCACGCCCTCACGATCTCCTAGCTCCAAAATCAGAGTATCTTTTGCTGTCCCTTCAGGAACACCAAGGCTCGATGCATCCCCCTCTCCAGCAAGTCCCGAACCTGCCTTGATCAACATACTATCTGTATGCCCATGGTAGCATCCATTAAATTTAATAATTTTGGAACGATTTGTTATTCCTCGAGCAAGACGAAGGGCAGTCATCACAGCTTCGGTTCCAGAATTAACAAAACGTATTTGATCAACAAAATCAATTTTTTCAACAAGATATTCTAAAAGCTCTAGAGAATAGTGCTCACATGCCCCATAACTCCAACCACGAGTAAGGCCTGCCTGTAGTTCTTTTTCAACTATTGGATCAGTATGGCCTAGGATCAAAGGCCCAAAACTCATGCAAAAATCAATATAGTTTTTTCCTTCCACATCTGTAAACTTGGCACCTTTGGCACTTTGAATAAAACGGGGAGACATGGGGAGCCCCTTAAAACTTCTAACTGGGGAGTGAACTCCGCCGGGAACAAGTTTCTTGGAGCGTTCAAATAGATCGTTATTGTTCATTATTATCTCTTTATTATTTGGTTAAATTTATTAGCACCATAAGTAATAATTAGTTCAGCACCACTTCTTCGAATGGCATATAGCGTTTCAAGATAGGCAGCATCGAAGTCTAGAAGACCCTGCTCGGCCATAATGTGTAGTGCTTGATACTCACCACTGACCTGATAAGCAGCAAGGGGAAGTTTTCCCATTTGTTGGTGAGATTTTATTTTATTGATAATATCGAGATAAGCACCTGCTGGCTTTACCATTAAAATATCTGCACCTTGCTCCATATCTCTTAGAGATGAAAGCATAGCATCGGATTCATTCCTAAAATCGATTTGATAGCTCTTACGATCACCAGAGCTTGGTGTACTTTCTGCGGCATCTCGAAATGGCCCATAGAAGTTTGAGCTGAACTTTGTACTGTAGCTCATGATCATAGTTTTTGATAAACCTGCCTCATCAAGGGCGCGACGAATTCCTCGAATACGATTATCCATCATATCTGAGGGAGAGATACAATCAGCTCCGGCACTAGCATAGGCAACAGCTTGCTTCATAAGCTCTCGAACTGATTTATCATTATTAATTTCGCCATTTTCTAAAATTCCACAGTGACCACTCTCCGTGTGGGAGCATAAACAGGTATCTGTAAAAATAGTGATTTCATCTCCAAACTCAGCGCGAAGTCCCTTTAAAACAGATGAACCAAAATTATAATCAAAATCACAGCTTCCCTTGCTGCTTGGAATAAAGAAAAGGAGAATACTTGTTACACCGTTTCTCAGACCTAAAGAAACTTCCTTCAGGAGAGATTCTAGATTGTGCTTATTCTGTCCTGCGATGGAGGGAAGCGGGATTGATTCACTTAAATCTTGGTAGACAAAATAGGGTTGAATTAAATTTGAGGCAGAAATCTCAACGGTAGCGAACATGTCGCGTACTGCTTTTGTTTGACGATAACGTCTAAGGTTAAGATTGTAATCTGACATCAATGTGTACCTCTATTTAGAAACCAAAGTTTAAAGTTTATTGCATCTAAAAATGGTAGCACCTTAATCTTAGCGCTACTAAACTCACGAAAAGTTTTTCCCATTCCTGCACAATGAATGTTATCTGGACTTGCAATAAATGGATAGAGTTTTGTAAACGCCACGTACTGGGGGTAGCTAGTCCAATAGAATATTTTAATGTCTTTTAATTGCTCTTCATAATGTTCAGGTTGATCAATTATAGACTGGTCATAACAAGGAAGTGTTTCACCAACTGAAGACTCAGCACGGCTCGATGTCAAAACGGAAAGACTTGCATCTGTTCCCATTAACTTCAATGCTTTGCTAGAGAGAAGTTTTTTGATTTCGTCCTCTCCTAAAGAATCCGCAGAGCCATTGACCCAAAGACCTAAGTTGACAGCTTTTTTAAATGTTTTCGCTCCACTTACCCACAATACACCTTTATAGTCTTTACCCTCAAAGGAGTTCAGTCCGTATTGTGATGTGAGGAAAAGATGTTCTTTACCTGCAATGTCAGCAGCGAATATCGTTTTTTTATGAAGAGAGTCTCCAATAAAGTGTGGATCAACTGTTTCTGATGATAGTGGACTTCCTAAAAATGCAACTTCACCTGTTGCATCTTTATCATCGGGGTGGATATAGCGGACACTATTAATGACCTCTCCCTCGTGTTCCCCTTTAAGGACAGTGAGTTTTCCACCGGCAATATTTTTTGAAAATATTCCAACTGCGAGATGGCAACCTCCACCAAATGAACGAAAATGTTCCCGTTCGACCTCGAGTTCATCGGCAGTTTCTTGATGATGAACAGTAGATAAAATACTTCTTAGTTCACTATTGGAACTCATGCACTCTAAGAGGAGGGACCCTTGGGCAGGAGCTGAAGGAAATGTTTTTTCAGGCATAACCATGAAAGTTAATCCTTCAAGCAACTCTTCAAGAACACTATGGGACTCAGGAGTGCATGCCAGCCTTTCGATTCCGGCCAATGCAAGAACAATGGCATCATACTTTCCGTCTCTTAATTTACCTATTCTGGTATTAACATTACCGCGAAGAGTACTACAGATTATTTTTGTATCTTCAGAACAAGGTAGGTAGTCCACAAGGTGATTTGTTATATTTGTAATTCTTCTTGGAGAACTAGTCCCTACTATAATTTTCTTTTTTCTCTTGAGTTTCGATACTGTTTCTTTTTTTATTAGGAGAATGTCATTTGAGAAGTGTCTTTCAGTCACTGCTGCAGAGCAAACTCCGGCAGGACGATCTCCACCAATATCTTTATATGAGCTAACCATAAGATCAACTTTCCCCTCAGTGAGAGCAACATCCAACTCCTTTGTGAAAAAGTTTTTCCCATCCATTTGCCAGAGGGGCCTAGAAGTATCGAGGTCACCTGTGGTTTTCATGGTAACCATCTCAAACTGATGATCAGTTAACCGCTCTAACTCATTAATCACTTGGCCTGTTTGAGTTACTGCAAGAAGACTGTCGCGAGTCCCTATTCTAAATTTTGACATGGAATGTCTCCAACAACAGCAAGCATTGATCGCTTACCAATAGTTCTAAAATACTCAACTCGATATTTTGAGATAGAAGAGATGGCACCAAGAGCATCGGTGACAAAACGTTGATTGTGTCGCTCACTTTCTTTGGCAAAAGAAAGCACATCTGAAAGCCTAAATACTCCATCTTTTTCAGTCATGATTGTTTCAATCGTGGAGGGAGAGCCGAGATCAACAAAGAGTGCTCGTTTTTGGTGAACGCTCTTCCAGTCTCCAAAAAACTCTTCGTCGAAAAGAATTTTCTGCGCACCGATAGTGCTAATTATACAGCTATAGCTTTTCCATTTACAATTATCCCCCCAAGGAACAATTGTAACCTTAGAATGACTCGCAAGTTCATCGACAGCATCATCATTTCTAGCAGAGAGGTAAATCTCAAATTCTTTAGAACACTGTTTTACTATATCCTTGGCAAGGGCACCTGAGCCCACAACAAGAATTTTTCCTTGACTTGAATTTCTCTTAATTATTTTTTTACAAATTGATGCGTAGGAACGTCCCCCAACTGTAAGGAGATGATCTGCTCGAACCTTTTTAGCATCTTTAAACAGACGTTCAAGAACCCTCATAAGAGTTGAATCTCGATCAGGTCTATCAATATATTCGCGGTAACACTTTTTAAACTGCTGAACAATTTCAGTTTCTCCAATGATGCTAGACTTAAGCCCACAGATGACTTCGAGAAGCAGAGAATACCCATCACTTCCAAGATAAAAATCAGAGCCTTCGACTTTTCCCAAGCTACTACCCAGGCGAACTACCAGTGTTCGCTGACAAGTTGCAAGAACAAAAGCACCAGACTCGTGTGGAATCACTCGAGTCTCTGGAAGTGGATAATGACGAACAATCAATTTATCAAGCATTGCTTTCCTGTATGGGAGGCTTTTAGGCCCCCCATAGGTAATTTACTATCGGTCTACCTTACCCGCAAATGTACGATAAATATAGGCTGTGTATCCTAAAACAAATGGCAGTCCAATTACTGTCATAATAAGCATCACAGTGAGCGTCAATTGAGATGATGAGGAGTTATAAATGCTTAGCCCCTCAAGTCGAGTTCCAAACTCTGGGACAAAGTATGGAAATATGCTGCATGCAACATAGGCCATATTCAATAAGATTGAAAGCGAAGTGATCATGAAGACACCTAGTTCTTTACACTTATTGTGAGCAATTTTAATCCCAAATACTACGACAATAGAGATCACAGCTAGTGCCGATGATAGGACAATAGAAGCATGATCATAGGCAAAAAGAGTCCAAACAGTTGCAATAATATGTAGTGGCGTATACACCATCCACGCTTTATTGAGCCATGATACTGATTTTTTCTGGAGATCACCACTCGTCTTTAAGTTAATAAAGGCCGCACCTTGAACTGCAAACATTGTGAGAGAAGTAAGTCCAATCACAAGGGCATAAGGATTTAGGAGTTCAAGAAATGTTCCCGTATAGTCCCCAATCTCATTCATGGGGATTCCTCGGACAACGTTTCCAACAGCAACACCAAATAGTAGAGCAGGAAGAGTACTACCAACTGCAAATGCAAGGTCCCACCGCTTTCTCCAAACATCACATTCAATGATGCCTCTAAATTCTATTGCTGTCGCTCGGAAGATCAGCGAGAAAATAACTAGCATCATTGCTAGGTAGAACCCACTGAATGTCGTGGCATAAACTGGCGGGAAGGCAGCAAAAAGGGCCCCAGCACCAGTTAGGAGCCAAACCTCGTTTCCATCCCAGAAAGGACCAATTGCTTTAATTAAGTGATCACGATCTTCCTTCTTTTTAGTGAAAAGGTGCCAACACCCTACACCAAGATCAAAACCATCTAAAATTGCATATCCTGTGAGGAGTACAAAAACTAATATAAACCAAATAATTTGTAATGCTTCCATTATTAAACCTCTTCAGGACCGTTGTTAATTTTAAACCTAAGAGTATAGAGCCACACTGCAAATAATAGAGCGTAGATCAATCCAAATAAAATTATAGTAGTAATAATCTCTCCTGCAGAAACGCTTGCAGAGACTGCATCTTTTGTCTTGAGAAGTCCTTGAACAATCCAAGGTTGACGGCCAACTTCCGCTGCCGCCCATCCCACAATATTACAAATAATGGGAAGTGGAATGGATAGAACTGCCACGCGGTGAAAAAGCTTTGACGTAAAAAGCTTACCTCTCCACAGGAGAAAAATTCCCCATCCGCAAAATGCCATAAAGAAGCCACCTAGAGCGATCATGCTGTGAAATGATGCAAAGGTTATCATAATTGGCGGACGCTCATCTTTTGGAATATCTTTTAGTCCTGTAACTACAGTATCTAAGCTGTTACCTACTAGGAGGCTCAAGACCCCTGGAATTTCGATAGCAAAGTCAGTTCTTTCTTTCTCAACATTTGGAATTCCAAAGAGAAGAAATGGAGCATTATCTGTCGTTTCCCATAGCCCCTCAAAAGCAGCTAGTTTTGCGGGCTGAGTTTGTGCGACCTGAACTGCGTGCCAGTGAGAGATTGGCCCCACCATGAAAACGGCAAGAGTGGCCATAATAAGACCGGCCTTCATCGAAACTTTGGCAAACTTAGTATGAGTTCCTCGTAGTAAATAGATAGCTGCAATGCCCATGACGAAAAATGCGCCAGCGATAAGTGCACCGTCAATAACATGAAGGTAACGCGGAATAGTAGATGGGTTAAATACTGCTGCCCAAAAATCTACAAGAACGGCCTTACCATTCTCAACAATATGTCCTGCTGGAGTCTGCTGCCACGAGTTTGCAACAACAATCCAAAAGCCAGATAAAGTAGATCCAACAGCAATCATCAGTGCTGAAAACCAGTAGGCCTTTTTAGATACTCTATCTTCTCCGTAAAGCAAGATTCCTAGGAAGCTCGATTCAAGGAAGAAAGCAAAGATAGCTTCTGCCGCAAGTGGAGCACCGAAGATGTCACCGACAAAGCGAGAGTAGGCGGCCCAGTTAGTTCCGAATTGGAACTCCATGGTAATTCCTGTGGCAACTCCAACAGCGAAAGTAACAGCAAAAAGTTTAATCCAGTAGCGAGCAACCTTGCTATAGAGTTCATCGCCTGTCTTTAAATAAGCGGTCTGAAACCATACGATCATCCACGCCAGTCCAATCGAAATGACAGGAAAGATGTAGTGAAAACTGATTGTAAAGGCGAACTGAATTCTCGCCAGCAATGCTGCATCCATAATTACTCCTAAAATAAGTTTAAACACTTTAGTGTATACAAATTAGATCAACAATTTGACTAAAGATTTACTTAATATTTATGTCATTAATGTTGTCGTCATTTTTTCACTATAAAAGAAATAGATAATACCGATCGTTTTATAGAAATCGACCACTTAGCTCACCAGTTTTAGATACTAAAGATGAAGACTTTTCAACCAAATTCAATGGAGGTAAAGTCTTAAAGCTATAAATTACTACCTTTAAGGAAATAGATGCTGGCCGTTAAAATACAAATTATAGAACAATTAATTAACAGCCTAGAAGGAAACCTTACTGCTGCCATTCAGGCATATCAAGAGTACAAGGCAAACGCCCAAGATGATGAAATGCGCTCTGAAAGTAAGTGGGACACCAGGGGAATTGAAGCGGGATATCTGGCATCAGCACAGGAGAGGCGCACTAAAGAATTAGAAATTGAACTTATTCAAATCAAGCAACTTAAAGTTCGTAATTTTTGCCCCGATGAGGAGATCGCAGTCGGCGCTCTGATTCAACTTGAAAGTAGTGATAAGCTCTACTTTATTGCCCCCTCAACCGGTGGCCACACTCTATCTATAGACAGTAAAGAGATTCAAATCCTCTCTATAAACTCGCCCATGGGTAGCGCCATGCTTGGGCTAGAAGTGGGTGATGATTTCAAGTTTGACTCACCTTTAGGTCCTCTTGAATACTTCGTTAGAAGTGTGCAATGATCCAATAAGTGCCTGATTTTGTGACACTAGTGCCAGTTTAGCTCCTCCTTCGCCTAACCTAAGCTACCGATATTATAACTATTTTGACAAAGTTTATTGGCCCTTATCTTGCATCATAATCTACAGATAAAACTTTTAAATAGAGAGTAGATTATGAAACGGGTTGCCGTTTACTTTAATGAACATTCGTCCAACGCCAACCTTGGCACATGGCGCAGAGAGCTCAGCGAAGCTCTTTATCGTTACAAGGTGGAATTCAAATCTCCACTTGGACTAGATATGCTCTCAAAAGAATTAAAGCGAGATGTTCAAAATGGCGTCGACTCAATTATTGGAATTGGGGGAGATGGAACTGCAAACCTCATGGCCCAAGAAATTGCCGGTGGAAAAATTAAAATGTTTTTCATTCCAGCAGGAACTGCCAATGACCTATGTAACCAACTTAAAGTAACTGGCGATATCAATGACCTGGTAAATATTTTCAAAACAGAATCCACACTTACAATGGATGTCATAACAATCAACGATTCTAAAATGCTAACCAATGGAGGCGTAGGCCTTCCAAATGTTGTCGCAGAAAGAATCAACCGCTACCGCCATACACTTCCTGGTTTCAAGCGAGCGATGAAATTCATTGGTGGGAAAATTTATTCAATGATGCTTGGACTAGAACTTATAACAGGGCGCTATCAGCTCTATGAATTCAATGTAAGCTCGGAACAACTTCCTATCAGTGGAAAAAATTTGCGCTGTCCTATGATTCTAGTAAACAACCAAGCGGTTCTAGGCAATAGTTTTAGAATTGCACCAGAAACAAGTAACAATGATGGCCACTACAATGTCACCATCTTCACTCATAAAAGTAAGCTTTCTCTTTTAAAATGTATCTTTAGCGTCAAAGTAATGGGAATCATTCCTCACAGTGATCCAAACTTTCACAGCTTTGAAACAAGTGCTCTTAAAATTGAATCACTCAGTGGAACCATGGTGTTCTTCGGAGACGGCGAACAGCTTACTGAATCCACAATTTTTAATATTGGTATTGAACATAAAAATTTAGAACTAATTACAAAAAGTGATAACCCCTCTGAAACAGAGTGTGGTATACCACTTGACGCAGTCTCACGACTGTAGGGTTTGAGGAAACACTATGATTGAACACAATCAGAGACAACTATTTAAGTCTGGAGACTATTCCGGTATCGTTGGAAAGATCGAAGGCAACGGCGTAGTAGATAAATTTGGCTTTGTTCTTCATCCACTATCGACAGATCATTTTTTAAAACTCAAAGTAATGCAACTTTTATCAAAAACTTTTCCAAGTCTTGCGAGTAAGTCTGAGACTATATTTTCAAAACTTCCAAGTTACCGCTATGGAAAAATTCTCAATATTCAAAGTGAGGCCACTGGCAAAGTTGTTCAGGGTCACCTGTATACAGTAACGGATACTCCTCGCATGATGCTTAAAGGGAGTGCAGAGCGTATGTATAAAAAACTAATTAAAATTTCAAAAATGGCAGCAAAAGACGGTGCTAAAATAATTGGTCTTGGTGCATATACTAAGGTTGTTGGTGACGCAGGAGTTACAGTTGCAAACAACTCACCTATCCCACTAACAACAGGAAACTCTCTCTCTGCAGCATCAACACTGTGGACTGCTGAGTATGCAATAAATAAGATTAACCTCGTCCCACAAACACACAACGGTCGTATGGCCGGAAAAGCAATGATAATTGGAGCAACTGGAAGTATTGGTAAAGTATGTGCCAAGCTTCTTGCAGAGAAATGGACCGAAATTGTTATCGTAGCACCAAGAGTTAAAGCACTTGAGAAAGTAAGAAAAGAGATCGCCCTCACTGCTCCGCTCTGTAAAGTTACTGTTGAGAGCGATGCAAACAACCTCGTTCACGAGTGTGATCTTGTACTTACCGCTACAAGTGCTCGTCGTAAGATTGTAGATATCGAAAAAGTAAAAGCAGGTGCCGTAATTTGTGACTGTAGTCGTCCTTTTGATATTACAAAAGAAGATGCACTTAAGCGTCCAGACGTTTTAGTAATTGCTGCCGGAGAAGTTTTACTTCCAGGGGCCAATATACAAATAAATTGTGACTTAGGTCTTGAAGATAAAAGAATGTACGCTTGTTTAGCTGAAACAGCACTGCTTGCTCTTGAAGGTCGTCATGAATTATTTTCTGTCGGTCGCGATCTATGCCATTTTAGAATTAAAGAGATCGATTACCTCTCACGCAAGCATGGACTTCGACTAGCTCCACTTATGGGCCATGATAAAACAATTCATGAAGTTGACTACCAGATGTGTCGTGAGCATGCGATTGAACGTCTTAAGAAAATTCATGCATCAGAAAGCATTGATAATGTAGTTAGACCAAATTTTGCTTAATAGAGATAACTCAATTCGAGGGTGATTCGCTTGTTTTCTTTAAACACACCAATCATCCCCTCATTGCCTTTTCCATATAAATAGTCGAAGCGACCTTTTAGTGTGAGATTTTCATACCCTGTCCATTTGAGTTCAGGTCGTATCCAAATATCACTATTATCCAATCCAATTACGGCCATAGTGGCCATTTCAAATGAATCAATTTCTTTTCTGAACTGAAGAGCAACCCATTCCTGACTTTTAAGAGAATCAGTCATCACTTGTACCGCGAGAATAAGGCGATCTATCCCCGAATAATCTGCACCTACAATTGACTGCATCCAGTCTTTATTCTCAGTCCCCAGCGGACCTTTAGCTACAGGATTGTCGCTGTTATAGAGGACGTCCCCCCGGAATACCCAACTGTCAGTTGAAAAAGAGAAAGTAGTTCCAAAGGAATCCACCATTTCAGTATTTTGTTTTAATACAAAATCAGTACCCAAGTAGTAATAAGGGTTTCGGTTCATATGGCGATAATAGATCAAAGAGAGGTCTAACCCACTCTTAAATAGATAATTGGCACGAGTTCCATACTCGAACTTGTGATCATCAGCATCTCCGCGACCAAAGTTAGTTTCACGATAAGCATCAAACTCAGATCCTTTCGTCGCTAAAGTATTACTTTCACCATAAGGATTTAGTAGAAGCTCTACGAACCAATTTTCACCAAAAAATTTAGACGTAGCGAGCCATACTGGTTTTTTTGACCACTCGATATCGTCGAAAAAGGCATAGCTATAGTCTCGAGGATTAACAATATCCATAATATTGAGACCAAAGGTCTCACTCCACGTAATAGTTTGCCTCCCGGCACTCAAGGTATAATTACTACCCTTGTAGTTAAAGGTAAGGTCACGGAAATTAAATGATGGAGTTTCTTCTTCTGAAATTTCATTGAGTTCACTATAAATTCTTAAATCGTAATCAACCCCAGGCCCTTCATATTCATTTAGATAGTAGTAGCTGCCGCGGGCCTCTGCGAAGACTTTATGTTCGTAGGGTTCATCGGTGATAGTACTTGGATTGCTATTTTGCTTGTAGCCAAAAGTGAATTGAAGATCTGTAAATTCTCCAGGAAGCTCTGCATAGGAGAGACACGGTAAAGTCAACAATGGGAGAATCTTTTTAATCATTTCAAATTATTCTTCTTAAACATCGACATGGGCAAATTCTTTTTGACCATTTTCACAATATTGATCTCTGTTTTTTTATTCTTATTTACTGCATCGGTGATTATAATCTGGGTAGGTCTAACCTTTCCCGCAATCTTTTTCTTTCCACCAAAAGTAGCATTTTTCAAAACTTTTCCCGTGAGTGCCATATACTCGGCCTTAGTTGGATGGAAGTTTTTTTTGCTAACCCATACTCTAATTTTATCATAGGTTAGCCCTTTTTTGGACGCCTGAAGAAAGAGAACATAGGCACTTTTCGTAGTTTTTTCTAACTTTGCCTTATAATCTCCATGCCAGCGCATACGTGCAATATCACCATTGGCAGCTTGGCCGGATAATTTCTGGGAGAGGCTAATTCGAACTGATCTTTTGAGATTTGGAATATAAAGCCACATGTTCTCTTCGAGCATCAGCATATTACGCCCTTTGTCTCTTCGAGGAGCAGTGGTTTTAATAAGAGTCCTATCCTTTCCTCCAATATACACATCAAAGCTAGATTTAGTTTTACTACCAGAAAGCTCTTTAACGGCAACCTTCATAATAAAGGACTCGCCGGGATTTCTCACATCATCACACTTTTTCACGATCTGATCCGGAGTGATTGCATATGTGGAAGTAGCAACGAGAAGTAGAAACCCAGTAATTAAAATCTTCATATTAATTCCTCTAATTTGCTCGAAGCAGTTCACTTATAGGAGTTTTCGCCACCTTGATTCCGGCAAGTAGGACACCAATAATCGCAGTAAGAACCCCTAGGGTCACAGTCACAAACCCATACATAAATTGTAGTTCTATCATAATGTGAAATTGTCTTGTGAAGCCAGGACTAGCTGGCATCAAAATTCCATTTCTTAAAAGCGTATAAGTCAGTAGGTACGAAAGTATAATCCCGAAGATGGCACCTAAGAAACCAAGAACGATCCCCTCCATTAGAAGAAGCCTAACAATATCGAATACAGATTCTCCATTGGCACGAAGTGTCCCAATTTCATGTTTTCGCTCTAAAATAGAGGAGGAAACAGAATTGAAAATACCCATGATAACAATAACCAAAATGATGAATCGAATTGAGTTGTACTGTGCCTTTAAAAAGTCGATAGCATTTTGATAGATCACTTTATCTAGTATTGCAAAGGGCGTTGACTCTAGAGTACTAAACTTCTCTTTGAAGTCTGAAAATAGCGGTGCCCAGTGTTCATCTTTTTTAAGGCCAATGGCAATACTTTCAACCTTATCAGTGTCGAGAAGAACTTGTGCTTGTTTAAGCTGGAGCCTAAAAATAGTATCGTCGAACTCCTTTACTCCGGTGTGAAAGATACCGGTAACAGTAAGATCAATTCCGTTGAGACTTCCATGAATAGTATTTGCAAGAACAGTCATCCTATCCCCTGGCCTTACCTTCAGTGAGCGAGCGAGTCCCGCTCCCACGATCACACCGTCTTCTTGATCACGAAGCATCTCTCCTTCAATAATATTGAGCTGGGTAAAAAAATCTGCTTCCTGGGAAGCATCTATACCCTCACCTTTACCAGAGACATTAATTTCACCATTAGTCAGAAGACCAAAAAATGAGACCCTTGGGAAGATATGAGACACAAGACCTGAGTCCTGCAACCACTCTTTTACTTCACCGTGGTTGGGCATCCAATGTTCCCATGGTTTTTCATAAACTTGTGCAAGATATCCAGCTTCATTAATCTGTCCGTGCCCATAACGGGAGTGGATAGTATTAATGCGATACTGATTCATGATTCCAAAATTAAATCCGTGATAGACAAACAGAGCACCTGTTCCAAGGCCTAGGGTTAAAAGAATCGCAAGTGATTTACGAGTGTTGCGTAGAAGATTGCGCATTGCCATTTTAATTAACATTTAACATCCTCCACAATAACACCATCAACAAGACGCACCTTACGGTTAACCATATCGATGACCATGGGATCGTGACTTGCTAAAATAATACAGACACCTTCTTTCTGATTAAGATCTTGAAGAATCTCCATAATCTCATGACCGGTTTTCTGGTCAAGACTTGCAGTTGGTTCATCAGCAATAATGACCTTAGGTCTTTTCACTACAGCACGGGCAATTGCCACGCGCTGACGCTGACCGCCACTCATTTGCATAGGCTGTTTGTGCATTTGATCTTGCAAACCTACCATTTCGAGGGCCTGAGTAACGAGAAGGTGACGCTCTTTCTTTGGAACACCCTGCTTAATGAGGAAATATTCAACATTTTCGTAGGCAGTCAAAATAGGTATGAGGTTGAACATCTGAAAAACAAAGCCCAGATCATTTCGTCTCATGGAATTTTTCACTTTCTCAGAAACAGTCTTTAAGTTCTGTCCTTGAAAAAGGATTTCTCCCTCTTGAATTTCTTCGATCAATCCTATTTGCGATAGTAAGGTCGATTTCCCTGATCCCGAAGGACCGAGAATACACATGAAGTCTTTGGAATGAATATCAAGACTCACATCTGATAAAGCGTGAATTTTGGTATCACCTAAGAAGTAGTGAAAGTCCAAGTTACTACACTTGTAGAGTAGATCACTCACTGACATCCTCCAAAATTTCGATTAGACCAGTTTCACCATTCATTCTAATTTTCATTCCTGTCTTAAGTGTCTTTGTAAGGTTCTTAATGCTTACAATCGCAGGTAGACCCATCTCTCTGGCGACAATGGCCGAGTGCGAAAGGAGTCCACCGCGTTCTACCAAAAGAGCTGATGCAGACGGATATAGTGGAACCCAGCCGGGGTCGGTTCTCATGGCCACTAAGATATCACCATTGAGTTCAAGATCATCGTCTGGAGACATAATGAGTTTTACTGTTCCCTCGATGATTCCAGGGCAACATGGAATTCCTTTGAGACATCCCTCAGGAATGTCCGTTAGATCAACTTCAACATCTTCTTCTTCAAAGTGTGAATTCAACCAATAAACAGGCCCTCTAGTCATAAAACGAGGTGTAGGTTCGATCTCTTCAAATCTTTTATACTCGGCCATACGGGCCTCAATGAGTGGCCTTAAGTTCATGATAGGGTTGGTACCCTCAACACAACCTTTAAGCTCCTCAACGGTGAGGTAGAACACGTGGTCTTCATGATCGAGTACACCGCGATTGGTAAGATCTCGTCCCATATTATAGAAGATACTACGGACAATTCCATAAACTCTCGTGCGGCAAAATCTTGTATTCTCACGGTTACGGACCGCTTTTCTCGCGTGTTTAAGAGACCAGAAAAAGATTAGACGCTTAATAGGATTAAGTGCAGCTTTTACCTTGTTCTCAGAACCAATACGAATCTCAGCTTCTCTATTTTCCATATCTGCGAGTGAGATTGTGGAGTTGTTGAGTTGGTTTTTTAAGAAGACAAAAAACGTCTTGGGCTCTTGCCAGAGGTCCTTTTGCTCCAGTTTCATCTCACTCATACAGCGAAATCCAAAACGATCAATATATGAATCTACTTTGTCTTTGAATTCAGTAAAATCAGATTGAGTTAAGGCCTCCATACACTCATCAGCAGGAGTTTCCTTGATAAAGGTATAAATCTCGGGATTAGAACGAACATAATCGGCCATTCTAATTATAACTTTTGTTGGTTCAGCAGATTCTAGATTTCCGTCACTCGCAAGCAGGTCATTTTGAATTGCTTCTCCTAGATCAGGAAGCCACTTAGTACACAGCGTCTTAAGTAGGCCAAAATGAACCATGCACAAGAAGTCGTTGATAATAGGGGCCTTCCAACGGTTGAGAAATACTTTCTCCATCTCATGGTAGTAATCTAAAAGTTGATCACTACTCATTGTTGAGTAATCAATCTTTCTATACTTTTCATAGTGCTCGTAAAAGTATTTAAGGAAGTTATCCACAATATTTTGAATATTGAGATGGAAGTAGAAGAACTTAAAACCAGTGATCATACTCTTAAACTTTGAATATAGAGTATCTTGAGATGCAGGAGGTTTAATTCTATCAGCGAGTTCATCGGTTAATGCCTCATCAGTACCCATCATCGTTTCCATGAATGAACGGTTGTGCTTAAAGCCCGGAAGAATACTAGTCAGCTTGTACCAGTTAAGAAGATTGTAATAAATACGACCATAAAAGATTCCCAACATATTTTTCAAGAAAAAATCCATCTCGCGAATCTCTTTCGTTGGGACAAGTAGGATTTCACAAAACTGGACATATACTGAATGATAGACGTACTTAGCGAAACCAAATGTCAGTGGAAGTGTAAGTCCGCCGTAACTTTCAACGATATTGGAATTATCCCAAAGATTAATAACACCCCGGTCAATTTTCACATTAGTTGTAATTGGGCGAGCTTGAAGGATATAGAATTTCCCCTCAAAGAGTGCCCATTCAATGTCCTGTGGAAGGAGATAGTAGTTTTCGATTCGACAACAGGTTTGAGTTAGAAGAGTTAGCTCACCATCACTCAAACAAGGAACATTGATTAATGACTCTTCCACTGGAAGTTCAATACAATCATCATTAGAACCATCGCGACACAGCTTGCTTCCTTTTTCCACAATCTCAGATTGTTCAATTTTACAGTCCGCCTTCATAACCGTATAGGTATCAGCATCTAAAAGACCAGAAACGATCCCCTCTCCGACACCATAAACGGCATTTAATATGACTCGATCTGACTTTCCAGAAACAGGATCAGCTGTAAACGCTACCCCACTTTTTTCACTGTCAATCATCTCTTGAAGAACAACTCCAACATCGATATTTACAGTTTCAAGCTTGTTCTGGCGACGATAGTAAAGACCGCGCTCTGAATAAGCACTGGCCCAACACTTCTTGACTGATTCTAAAGCAGAATCTTCACTTGAAATATAAAGATAAGAACTAAGCTGCCCCGCAAAAGAGTGCCCGGCCGAGTCTTCATCGATTGCAGAACTTCGAACGGATATAAGATTGCGACCAAGCTTATTATAACTCTCACGAATTGCACTCTCTAAGCCTTCTGACATTGAAGCTGTGAGAATAAAGTGCTCTACATCCTTTTCAGTTTGGGCAAGATTGTCGCCATTAGCCCCTAGGATTTCGGCCAATCTGGCATCGAAATTAGTTTCTCTCTTAAAGCGTTCGAAAAACTTTTTCCCAAGAACAATCCACTCTGGAACGTTAAGACCAGCGTTTGCGAGGAGATATAGGTTGTATCCTTTCCCCCCTGCATTTTTCTTTGCGAAATTTTTTGTACTTTTCTTATTAACAATTAACATACATTATCCCAGCGCCGCACAGGCGATAAAACCGATATAGAAAACAACAATGTGACCACTAGAGTAGATGCGGTACACCTTTCCCCATATCCCTTTGTTGTAAATGGCATAGATCATTCCAATTATGAAAATAAGAGCAATAGTAGCAACAATAAATATTTTCATTGATGCATTAACGATATCCATATTCCAAATACAAAGTGCCGATAGAAGTGCCTGAGAAATGACTAATAGGACTGCACCGTAGCGGGAGAAAATAAGAGAGTATGACTCTACATTTTCGCGTTCCTCGGTTGTGAGAAACGTCTTCCGACCAAACTCAAAGATATTGAACATAAACCAGTTGTTAAATACAAACCACAAGTCATTGCCTGTAAGTTCCCAAGGAACGGTATTACGAACTCCAGACATGATTGCAATTCCTAGAAGTACAGTAACAATTGTGTGGCTCATGGCATAAGTTGTAAGATGAGGACGAATTAGATCACCGATAAAAAACTCTTTATACATGAATAGAGAGTAGATGATGGCAATAGTTATTCCGAGTAGCGGCCCAATGCCTAATGTCGAAAATAAAATCATCTCTAGAAAGATGCAAGCAAGAATCATCCGATAGAGGTGCTTGTGCTTAAGTAGTCCTCTTGGAAGGGGTCTAGTTGGATTAATAGCACAGTCTGTATCATAGTCTTTAATTTCATCGTAAAGACGAAGCTTAAAGAAAAAGAGAGTCGTTCCAACAAGAAGAGGAATTCCCCTTATAAATGAAGTGCTCTCAGAGGCCATAAAATGAGCTGCAAGGAAGAGGATAATCATGGTAAGGCTAGAAATTGGCTCAAACCTCTCCACAATGAAAGTCCACCATCTGCTACTTAAAGGCTGTTTACAGGCCATAACTCCCCTCACCTTTTAAAATTCTTTCGCGTAGTACGTGGTACTCGACTTTACTATTATGGCGAGAATCCATTGGGATATCTTTGATAAAGACGACTTCATCGATAATGACATCATTTTTACCTAAAATTCTTTTGAGTTCAGTTGTCATTTCAACTTTCTTTGCATCATCTGTAATCCAAGACTCGTCATTAGGCTCGACAACAACCACAGTTTTCTCACCCAACTTTTCGTCAGGCATACCGAGATAGGCACATCGCTTTGTAAATTCGAGTTTTTTCATGATGACTTCAGCTCTTACTGGAAAGGCGTAAACACCATTTCGATTAATTGCATTGTGTACACGTCCCACAAGCCAAATATTGTTAAGTTCATCGATACGGGTCAAGTCACCAGTTCTATGCCAGATAACACCATTTTCATCTCTAATTTTTGCTCTGTGAAAGGCATCGGGATTGTTGTAGTAACCATCACAAACGTGTTCGCCTGCAACGATTAGCTCTCCAACCTGTCCATTTTCGACAGTAAGATCTTTCCAATCATCTGCACTTTCAATCAAGACCGTATCGCCATTAATTTTAATGAAGCGGTAATCAAGGCCACTGTCCATCGCTCCTACATTAACCCCTGCATCAACAAGTTCAGAATCTGTCTCAGAGATCGACTTATAGTTGATCATCGTCTGAGCTTCAATATGAGAGATTGGTTCAACTTCAGTAGAACCATAAAGAACCCAGGCCTCAGCGTTAACTGCGACATTAGTTATGTCGATCATATTATCGCGAGAAATCGGTGCTCCACCTGTTACAACCCTTCTCATATTCTCTTGCTTGATACCGTTATCTAAACAGTATTTCGCTGAAGAGATTAATAGATGAGCATTCAAGGTTGCGCTAGTAACATTACACGCCGTCATTTGTGCCAGTAAAATCTGAGTATCAAATTCCCCAGGTGCCCCAACATCAAATGCAGGAATAACAGTGGGTACTCCTGCAGCTAAATTATTTAGTGAAAAGATTGGAAATACAGGAAGATCCACATCTTGTTCAGTATAAGGAAGTGCACGCCCTAAAGCATAGTGTTGGGCAGCAAGGAATCGGTGTGTTCGATTTGCACCTTTTGGAGTTCCAGAACTTCCAGTGGTAAATGTAATAATAGCAGTATCTTCTCGCTCCATTGCAGCGGTCTCAACTCTATCAGTAGTCTTTGAGAGTTCTTCAATAGATGCTGAATATTTTTTCTTATGAGCTCCGGACACAATTTTATATGGAAGAAGCTTAAAAGCAGGAGACTTATTTAAAATATCAAACACAACTTCTAGAGAAACCATTGCCCTCGGCATTACGCTTCTTGCCGCAGTTCCGATCTGATCGCGTCTTGCCCAAGAATCAAGAAATACAGGAATCGCACCAATTTTCTGAAGTGCAAACATAGCAGCATACAAATCGAGAGACATGGGTATAAAGAGAATTACTCTGTCACCTTTTTTGAGACCTAGCTTAATATATCCAGCAGCAATGGCCTCTACTTTTTGATGAAGTCCTGTTACTGTAACCCCTTCGTGCTTTAGTGGAGTTTCAATATTATTATCCCACTCAGATAGAACATCTTTTTCAACCCATCTTAAAATTTGTTTGTCAGGACGATTGACAAGATGATCATCGAGGAAGCTATACACATTGTTAAGTGGTGACATCCCCTCGTGGTACCCAATATCAAAGAGGTGAGAGATATCTCCTCTTTCACCTTTTAGGTACTGTGCAAGAGTTTTAGGATGGGTCCAAGATAAAGCATGTCCTCCACCTTTAATTTTAATTACTTCACTATCTTTAAAAGCTTTAAGAAGAGGTGCAATTTGCTCACCGAAGGCGGATGTTTTATCTCCATCCCCCCAAATAATTGTCACTTTAACATTTAGCTTAGAGAGTTCATGGTCACTTGGAACAGCGATATGTTGCTTCTCATTCATTGCTGTGCGAATGGTACAAGGATCTGAAAGCTCTTTTGCCATAATCTTGTAGCGCTCTGGTGCTTGAAGTGGAGAACAGCTCTCATTGATAAATTTTTCAATTGATTTCTTTCCAAGTTTACCAAGGAGGAAATTTCCGATTCCAGGAGCATTGAGCAGAGCACTCATAAACGCCTTATTCTTAGGTCTTGTATATGGTGCAATCAAGATCACTTCATCAATTAAATTTGCGTAATGAGTAAGGTCATTCAGTGCCCGAACAGATCCCCACGAGTAAGCCAACATTGTACCTCTCTCTTCAATTAACTGAGTGCGGTCACTCATATCAACAAAGGTAGAATCCACAAGTTCATTTTGAATCAGTGAAAAATCTTTCATGGTTCCAGGAGAACCGTGATAGCAGTAAAATCTGGTCATAACTTCATCCCCAATTTAATTAAATCTCGTATCTTTTTAGGTTTTGGATTTTTAGTGAAAACAATTTTTTCTGTGCGGTTTGGTGTCCCTTCGAAGAAAGCACCAGTCTCTGCTATTGTTCGAATAAGCACAGAGAGTTCTCTTCCCTCTACCACGCTCGATCGCACAATATGAGATGCGTAGTTTTTCTCTCCGTGAGACACTTCTTTTGCTAAATAAATTTCACCATCGTCAATTTTCTCATTCATTCTATGAATGGAGAAACCAGCACCTCTCTCTTCAGATAGGGCATAGAGATCACACATGGTTCCCCTATAAGTTGGAAGAATTCCATGATGGATATTGATACATCCTAACTTCGGAGCATCCAGGATTTCTTTTTTATAAATGCAACGAGTTCTGAGATTGATAATAAGATCGATCTCATTCTCTCTGACCCAGTTTACAATTTTCTTATTATTCATGCTTTTGTGACGAAGTACTGGAATTCCCATTTTTTTAAAGCGTCTCTCTCTACGATCGAAAAAGCTATCAAGGATATTGAGAATAAGACTAGTTGCCGTTCTCCATGCTCCTATTGCGAAGAGACCGAAAGTGGACTTTAAAACAGAAGAATCTAAATTTTCTAAAAGAACTAATCCAGATACATGTTCTGGGCACTCCCGAAGGAGTTCCTTAAAAAGAAGATCATAATTGTTCATCACATAGGTCACTCTGCTTGTGACAAGCAAAACGTTCATAAGCTATACCTTCTTAAAAACACGAATGCGGTACATTTGAACAGCTTCTTTTTCAATAGGCCCAGAATACTCAGATGTTATATCTTCATAACCTGTAGTATCGACATTTGGATCTCTTAAATATGATCTTAGAACTAAGACGGCACCAGGATTTAAACCACCCTTCATCTCTTGTAAAAAGTTGAGCTCAACATCTCCCTGAAAGTATGACGGAACGTCACTTAGAGAGACAAAGTCGTACTTTCTTTCACCTTTAAGAGCAGTGATTAAATCAACTGTCAGTGGATTGATAATTGTCGTTTTAAGAGATTCTTTGAGTTCACCAAATGCCTGCTCACGAGCTTCTACAGTGTTGCCTTCAGGATAGACAACACGACCTAAGAAACATAACTGAAGAAAGAAACTCTCTCTAACATTCATATTTTCGAAGATTCTTCGGAATGCCTTGTCGTAGTATTCAAAATGAGAATCCTCGACATTTTTTTGAACGAAGTCACCTTTATATAGGAGGGCATTGAATAACGATTTATTTCCAAGTAGGAGAAGAACGATCTTCCATCGCCACCAAGGGAAAACATTTCGAACATATTCTCTTTGTGCTTCAATTGTATCGTGCTTGAAAATATCTTCACAGGCACTTCCAAGAACAACGCGACATATTTTATTGAGAGTCTGAAAAGTGCGTTCCCATTTTCCAATATACAAAATTGACTTCCATTCTTCTCGATTGAAGATGGTATCAAAAAATGTCAATGTTTCATCAGGGAGATCTAATTCAGAGAATGTGGCCCTTCGAAAATCACAATGATCTTGTGGTGCATATGGAGGATACCCCCAAAATTTCAGAAAATCGTCATATGCAAGTTTCTTAATGGTGGCAACTCTAAGTGCCAAAAGCTTTAATTGTGCATGAGAGATATCTATTGCGTCTAAAACTTCTGCTCCACCAACGATAAGAGGAAGGGCACGCCCACCACTACCGCATACAGAGAGTATATTTTTTGGTCTCAATTTCTTAACCATCTCATATTCTAAGGTGGTGTCTTCATTGGCCAACGTATAATTTAAATCGTAAAAATATTCTTTCATCAAGCTTCCCTGCCCAGAAAAACAATGTGTACTAAAGCACTATTTGCGTTTCTTCGAATAAAACACAGATGCACCCTTATGAAGGGGAACTGTAACCCCACGTCGCATCGATCGCAAGGTAATATTGTTTGCCTGAACACTTCTTTTTGCTAGCTCGCTTGTTTGGTCAACAAGTGTCGAAAGTAACTTTTCAACAACTAATTTGTCGGTATCTTTGTGAGTTACGATAAGTGCAGTCACTCCAACCGTCTTAATTTTTCCTTTCTGACCCTTATAAGTGTTTCCAGGAAGGATCATTGGGATAACAGGAATTGTTTGTGTAAGCTTTTTAATGATTTTCCCGTGAAGCGACACAATATGAATGGGGTGTTCTTCATTTAATTTATTAAGTGCAGTGAGAGGAACAGCTCCTGTTAGAAAAATTGCATCAACCGCATTATTTTTCAGCTCAGCGATTGCTGAACGAAATGATGTTTCACGAATTTCAGAAAAATCACTTCTGGTAAACCCATGGGCCTTGATCACCTGGATAGCATCTGCTCTATGTCCAGATCCCTTTACTCCAATACTGATTTTCTTTCCCGTAAGGTCTGAAAACTTTCTTATATTTGCCTTTTTAAGAGTTACGATCATAAAAGCTTCTGGATAAAGAGCAGCAACAGCTCGCATATCCTTCATAGGAATTGAATCTTTAAATAGCTCTGTCCCTTTGTATGCCATTGCGGCCATGTCACTTTGGACAATTGAGAAAACAACTTTTTTCTCATTTACGAGGTGACAGTTTTCAACGCTTCCAGAGGTGGCATAGGCCTTGGTTTTATTCTTTTTCTGACTTAAATCTTCAAGTCCTTTTCCAATTGCAAAGTAGTTGCCAAGTGGAGAGCCTGTGGCGATAGTAACCACGCCATTTTGCATTGCCGAGTACATTCTCGCCTTTTGAAGAATTTTTTGCAGCTCGAACTCGGCGACTTGAATGATTTTACTATCCTGCTTTCCATCCATTTCTGAGAAAATATTTCCAAGAATTTTTAGTTTCTTTTTATACTCAGGTAGATTGCTGTCGTACTCTTCAGACTCATCAATTTCGGCCACAAATTTCTTTTGTCCTCCCGCTTTTCCTTTGAGCTGTTTATACTTTGGAGCAGCGATGGCCCACTTTCCATCTATTTTTTTGTAGCTTGCAGTACCAAATACAGTAAGGACATCGCCCTTCTTATTTCCAACTGATTTAATGCCTTGAACACCAGAAGCTGTTGCTCCGAGAATGTATGATAGGGATCCAACATTTAGAGTATTCCAGTCTGTGAGTTTATAATCACTCTTAAACTCAAGGTCTGCTTTATAGTAGACCATTAAGCGCTTAACAGATTCACCAATCTCAGAGTAACTGTAACTCCCTCTACGACTAAGTTTTTTTACCTTCAGTAGATCCTTCTGAAATTCTGTATCGAGCTTAGTTTGTAGCTCTACATTGAGTGCCTTCCCATCTGGTCCATTGCTACAACCAAGTACCGACACCAAAATAAAGATATATGTTAATAACTTTTTCATGGTTACTCCCTAGTTTACAAATGGTAGTGCGAGGTAAAGCTGCAGTACAAAGGTGTTAGTAATATCAATAAAGAATGCTCCAACCATTGGAACAACTAAGAATGCCTGAGGGGATGCGCCGTACCGTGAAACAAGTGCCTCCATATTTGCAACTGCTGTTGGCGTTGCACCAAGTCCAAATCCACAGTGGCCACCAGCGATAATTGCAGCGTTGTAGTCCTTTCCCATAGTCCTAAAAGTAATGAAGTATGTGTACAGGATAAGAACAGAAGTCTGAACCATAAGAATCAAAAGCATTGGACCCGCAAGGTTCATCAACTCCCAAATTCGAAGGGACATCAATGCTAAGGCCAAGAAAATGGAGAGGGCCATAGTTCCCCAAAGGTCAACGCACTCTGAGCTGATTTTATACTTACCAGAAAAGTCAGCGACATTTGTCAGTACAATTCCCACTAGCAGTGGGCAGATAAATGAAGGAAGTGGAATTCCAATTCCCTTAAAGAAGCTATACATCGTCGTACCAATGGCGATACAGAATGTTAGAATCAGCATTGTCTCCATCATGCGCCTAGGAGTCACCCTTTCAGTTATATCGGGGTTGAAATTTACCTCATGCTCGCCATCGGTCGTTTCAACAGGATCGGGAGAAAGGTTATATTTTGTAATAAGTCTTCGAGTTACTGGACCACCAATCAGGCCGCCGAGAATCAGGCCAAATGTGGCACAGGCCATAGCAAGCTCAAAGGCACCCTGAAGATTTTGAGTGCCAGCAAACATCTCAGCATAAGTTGCACCAGTTCCATGTCCACCCGACAGGGTAACTGATCCTGCGAGAAGGCCACTAAGTGGATTAAGGTCAGTTGCAATGGCGAGAAATACACCTACTCCGTTTTGAACAATAAGATAAATAGTTGCGACAAGAAGGAAAAGAGCAACTTTAGGCCCCCCTTTTACTAAGAGCTTAAAGCTTGCTCCAAGTCCAACGGTTGTAAAGAATGCCAACATTAAAGGACCCTTTAGGGTCATATCGAAGGTGAAACTTATATTAAAGAAAGAAAACACCACCCAATTTAAAAGAGCAAATGCAATTCCACCGACAACAGGTTCCGGTATATTGTTTCGTTTAAGGAATTTAACCTTCGCATTTAAGAAATAACCCAGGAATAAAATAACAAGAGCTACTGCCATAGTTTGGATCATCGATAATTGGATGTTCATTGTCCCCTCAATGTAATTCGAATTAAATAATGTATTTGAACTAAGAACTTATCGGACTAATCTTCATAATTCTTGAAGGATTAGATTGGGCATAACGCGTCAAAAAAATCCCCTCATGGATAGCAATAAGGAAAAGCTTATCTCAGTAAACCTTTAGTGGATTCCTTAAATCTGATGTGGTAGTTTAACTCTTCGGATTTAATCTTGGCCTATAAACTAGATATTTCCGGCATTATAATCACAAGTAAGGAGATACCGGTATGAGCGCTAAGATGGCAGTCGATGACAGAGTAATTTCAAGCCGTTTCGGAGTTGGAACAATTACAGGTATAGATGATATGGCAGGAAGTGATTTCTTCATAATCACACCGGATGAATCAACCTTAAGAGTAATGGTACCCTGCACATCAACAAATCAAATGAGACATCTTGCTAAGCCATCTAGACTTGAAGGAGTTCTCGAAACTCTGAGCAAGGCAACTCCAATGTCTAAATTTGAATCAAAGAAAGACATGATTGCTCACTACAAGGAACTGGCAAAAGGTTGTTCACTCCAAGACACAATTGACGCAATCAGTCAGCTAACAATGCAACCCAACAAGGGTGCGATGGAGCAAAAGCTCTTGAAGACGATGATCGATACTCTCTCACTAGAGATTTCCACTGTTATGGACCAGAATATTGATGCAGCAAAGGAAACGATCCTTGCAAGATTAGGCAATCAGTAGTAAGGTGCTATGGACTGTGGGACAAATTTGAGCCCAGTATCATATGTTTCATTTAATATTGCGCTACATATAAGCTTTAAGTTTATAAGATAAAGGAAGTAGGAACTAAAATGGCAAAAAACGACGACATTGCACTAAAAGTAGAGTTAAAAGAAGGCGACGGAGCTGAGTGGGCGATCAAGAAGTTCAGCAGACTTTGTCAAAAATGTGGAATTCTTGGTGTTTATAGAGCTAAGAAACATCACAGAAAGCCATCGATTGAATTAAAAGAAAAAACAGAAAAAGCTCTTAAGAGAAGACTGAAGGACGACAGACGTCGCAAAACTAGAGGAAAAATCTAGACTTCAATCTCTTTAGATTATAAAAAAGCCACGATTCGTCGTGGCTTTTTTATTTGTGTTTACCACTCTAGGATTTCACCCCTATCATAAACCATTCCACTTCGCGCCAGATTAAGGTTGATGAAGATCTCTTCTCGCTCAAAACCTAAAAGACCAAATGACTCTGTCACAGAATTTATCACGCGTTTAGCCGCCCCATCTGAGTTGAAATCAGGTATGAGAATATTGATAATAAGGGGATGGCCTTTATCATGGTAATGCCCATGACTCTCCCCTACAAGGTAGTGACCGTTGTCAAAATATTCCCAGGTTACAGTAATAAACTCAGGTGGAATATCTGTGGCCATTGAAAGGTTGGAAGAAACGGTTGATAGTGCATCCGAAATATCGAACCCCGAAACTGCTACTGGCAATGATTTTATATGTACAAAAGGCATGCTTCCTCCTATTCGAATTATAGCAATTTCCCCTCTAAAGGAATAGTGATATGATTTACGCCAAGGAGATACGATGACAAACTACTTTGATGGTGAGCGTTTTGACGATCTAACAAGTCTACCTGCTAACCTCGATGAGGTAGAATTTTTAGGCTGTGAATTTATCGGACTAGATCTGTCGGAAATATCTCTTCGTGGCGCTAAGTTTATTGAGTGCAATTTTTTAAAGTGCAACCTATCAAACTGCAACATAACCAATGCAAGCTTGCGTGATATCGAGTTTAAAAGCTGTAAGCTTCTTGGAGTGAACTGGGGAAGTGCAAAGTCTTTTTTTGATCTTAAGGTATGTGATTCAAATTTAGATTACTGTATTTTCAATAATACCAATATTCAAGGAGCTTTATTTAAGGGCTCAATGCTCCGTCACTGTGAATTTGCTGAGGCCAAAATTTGTAAGGCAACATTTGATGATTGTGACCTCGAGGCAGCACTTTTTCACCACACCAACTTAGAACAGGCGGACTTCAGGGAAGCAAGAAATTACTTCATTGATGTATCTAATAACCGAGTAAAAGGGGCACTGTTTTCCTTACCAGGTGCCCTATCCCTCTTTTCCCCACTGGGAATTATCATAGAGTAACTT
>JAGLCH010000335.1 GCA_023146355.1 Bacteriovoracaceae bacterium
TGAAAGAATGAAAGCAGACTGGTCATTATTACCATTTTGAATAAAGTTATTGAGATACCAGCGTGTACGGTAGGTTTCCCCTGTCTCATCTAGTACTTGGATCTGATAGGTTATGTCTGCATGGTCTGTATCCACCTTTTGGGACGATGTTGCAGGGAGGGGATTACTGATGGTGGGGAAGGTTTGTGATTTTTGGGTTGCTGTATTCACCGGTCCTTGAACGCAGGACGTGAGCATTCCCAGTGTGGTGAGTATTAGAAACATCCAAAATGTGTTTGTGATTTTAGCTACTTTCATACCTTACCTATCGGCTAAGGGGATACCTTACTTGAGTCTTTTTCTCTCATAAACTTCTGTGCTAAGTTGTTGATATAACAATTCCTTTTCGGTAAGCTTGCATCATTAAATGACACTATTTACATACAGGCCTATAAAAATGGAAAAGAAGAAAATCCGAGTACTGGTTTCCAATACCCACAACCCTTGGTTTAATCTGGCAACTGAAAATTATATATTTAAAGATATGGCGCCAGATACTGCGGTTCTCTTTTTATGGAGAAACTCAGAGACAGTGGTTATTGGCCGTTACCAAAATCCATGGATTGAATGCAACACTGAAAAGATGGAACAGGCCAAAGTTAAACTGGCACGTCGCCAAAGTGGAGGGGGAGCGGTGTATCACGACCTTGGAAATACCAACTTCACTTTTTTAAATGGTAAAAAAGATTTTTCAAAAGAGCGAAACAATCAGATTATTTGTGGTGCTCTTAAAAAATTTGGAATTGAGAGTTATGCTTCAGGGCGAAATGACCTTGTCGTGGATACTGAAGGTTCTTCACGAAAAATTTCAGGAAGTGCCTATAGAGAAAATAGTGATCGTTCTTTTCATCACGGAACCATGCTTATTGATGTTGATATGAGCAAGCTTGCAAATTACCTAAGTCCTTCAAAAAAGAAATTGGAATCTAAAGGTGTGAGCTCTGTTCGGTCCCGTGTTCTTAATATTTCTGAACTCAATTCCACAGTCGATCATAAAGGGTTTTCTGAGGCCATCATTCAATCTTTTTTTGATGCCTATGAAAATGAAGTGGAAGTAGAAGTTTTAGATGAAGCTACCTTAGAGAAAATCCCTGAGCTTAAAACCTATTATAATCAGCTCTCCAGTTGGGATTGGTGTTTTGGTAAGGCCCCAAAGTTTGATCACTCAATTTGTGAGCGCTTGAGCTTTGGAACTGTAGAACTAATGTTCACTACGGAAAAGGGGAGAGTTATAAAGGTTGATGTGAATAGTGACTGCCTGGCGCCCCAGTTAATTGAAGCTTGGGTTTCTGCTCTTTGCTCTGTTCAATATTCTCCAGAGGGAATTGAGGCAGCATCAAAAGTGGTCATGAAGTCACTCAGTGGGTTTAAGGAAGAATCTTTAGAAGTTAAAGAATGGATATTATCAGAGATTGTCTAATGAATTAATCTTTTTACGGTAGTTTGAAATCATATCACTTTCAAATTCATCATTAGTTTTATAGCTTCGCCCAAATACCTGCTGCCACAGGCCTAGGTCCTCCATACACATATAGAAAAAGACTTTGTCTCGCCACTTTTCGGGAAATGAAGTGAAGAGGTGGGTAAAGAGCTCTCGCTTTATATCTAAAGGGTAGGATAGTTTTCCTGCGATCTCTTCCATAGGCATTTGGAGAATCTTGCTTTTCATCAATCGTTTTTTTAGTTTTTTTATGGCCGGTTTAATAAAAGTTAGGGTTCCAAGGGAGATCAGAGCAACTCTTTCGCTTTTGAATTCTGTAGCAATCCTATTTGTAATCTCACTGTACTCACTTTTCCAGCCCTCATAGTGAACTATGGGGTGAAAGTGAAACCCAACGAGTGCACCTTTGTCGTGGATCTTTTTTGCAGCTCCAAGTCTGTTTTCAAGGCCTGCTGCGAGATGTTCTTCATTTTCTACAATTGTTTGGGGATTGAGACTCCAAGTTGTTATTATATTTTTGGGGATCTCATTTTCTAGCAAATAACTTATATTATCTGATTTAGTTTTAAGCTCTAAAATGACATTGGGATTATTTCGGGCAAAATCGAAGAGGTCATCGAGTAGCCCTTTGGTATTCCCCCACATTAAAGAGTCTGAGGACTGGCCGGTCCCTATGTGATAATCTTTATTTGGATCTAGGTCTAGTTTTTGAAGCTTTTCACTAAGTCCCGCATCAAAGTATACCTTGTCATCGTAATAAAACGATTGAATGGAGCAGTAGCTACAATCAAAGCCACAGTTTCTGACGGCATCAAGAGTTTTTAGATTACAGCACCTCGTTTTTTCTGAGGCAACAGGGCATTCACCTAAAATAGTATGCTCAGAATCTTTTTGAATTACATTAGTTGTGACTTTTCGTGGAATCTCGGGGCCGAAATTTGAGTAGCTTTTACTGCTCTTAATTAAATCAATCTTGCCTTGAAGAGATGATAGTCTGTTTTTATTTCTTTGTTGTCCCGACCCCTTGACTTCATTATCGTCAGGCCATAACGATTCAATTTTTCTCTCTCCCCACATTGTGAGGTCTGTAGAAATATCTACTAGTCGCCTGATCTCTTGAAAGCTTAAGGATTCGCTATTTGATACTTTTTCAATAAACTCTTGTTCCGATGTCGGGAGTTTATTGAATGGGGTTCCTGCGATGGCAGATTGAAATTTACTCAATTTATTTCCAGTAGTCCTGATAGGTCAGTATACCGTGGGCCATATTTATTTTGTAAACATAGACATTTTCGATCCCAAGCTCTTTCATAAAGCCTGATACGAGAGCTAGATTTGTGACATCTGTGCTAGCGTACTCGCCTCCAATTTGCGAATCGGAGAGCAGCTTTTGAGTGTTGTAGTGTTTGAGGACTTGAGATAACTGGTAGTGTTTTTCCTCCGGAGCGACATTTTTTAAAATACTGTAGTAGTGCAGTGATCCAATCCCTATCACTTTAGAGCGTTTGATTGCATCTTTAACATCATTTGGAACGTGAATCTTAGCGTAATACTCTGCAAGATTTAATGCCTTTCTGGCGGCGTGTTTTCCAAGTGGATTTGGAGTCGGATTTGTTTTATATGACTTTCCTTTTATTCCTGAAGTAACCATATTTTTAAAGCTCACTGAAGCGAGTTTTCCTTCGTAGACCTTATAGTTTTGATCTTTCGTAAGATAGGTCATCTGCATTGAACCACCGCCAATATCCCATACTAAAAGGTCCTTGGAATTATCTGAAACTGCCTGTATGGCCCCGAGGTGCCCTAAGATTGCCTCTGTCTTTTGATCAATGATTTTAAAGGTAATCCCTAAAATTCTCTCGATTCGTTTGGCATAGATCTTACCATTTGTCGCTTTTCTAAAGGCCGATGTTGCCACGGCCACATATCGATTAGGAGTGAAGCTTGACGCCTCTTCCTTTAGTTTACTGAGTTCAGAAATTCCAAGGGATTGAATTTCTGAATCAAATTCACCATTTTGTGAATTATCAATTGCAACCTTAAAAGGTATTGGGACGGATTTTTCCAGTAGGATTTTTCCTTTCTTGTTCAGGCAGGTGTTGACCTTGGCAACTAACATTTTCGTAGTTGCTGATCCAATATCAAATGATGCGCGAATTTCTTCACACCCATTGCTGAGGGCGAATGAAGACCAAAGGAGAGTTACAACTAAAATAAATGATTTCATTTTACCTCTTTTTTCTTGTAAACAAATGCTTTTTCTCGAATTGTATTGATCGATTTCTTTTGAATTCTTTTCTTTTTATCTGAAGTGTCCTCATTTTCAAGGTGCGCTTTGCACATCTTCGAAATGGTCTGACCGATGGCCTTGCCTAAGAGGGGAGGAACAGCGTTACCAATTTGACGCCATTGAGCTGAAATTGGTCCCATAAAAACAAAGTCATTTGGGAAACTTTGCATTTTCGCTGCTTCTCTTTGAGTCAGATAACGATGTTCTGTTGGATGAAAATAGCTATAACGGTGAGTCATAATTGTTGGAGATGGAAGCCCACGGTCAAGCCTTTGGTACTTGGTTTGCCGAAATCTTCCCTCTAGGATTTCATCCCAGTTAACATCAAATCTGAGTCTCTTTGGAAGATAGGCCTCTTCGTCTTTTTGATAGCGAATTCCTTTACCTTCGGGAATATGTTTAAGACGATCAAGGTCAATTTTTGAGCGAACTTGGGCCAAGGACTCATCGTGATTGTGAATCTCACCTTTTTTCGTTTTAAGGTCAGTGATTACATCACCAACGGTCACAATCTTTTTCCGTTTATTTGGGAAGTTTATCTCAGTATTTAGCTTAGTTCCAAGAATTATGGTTCTTCTTCTTTTTTCGGGTACGCCGTACTCCTCAGATGACATCACCTGAACGTCCAAATGAAAGCCTAGTTTCTCAAACTGTTTGAAGATATCGCTGAGAGTCGCTTCATTTTTCTTGGCCAAAATACCTGTGACATTTTCAATTACAACAAAGTTGGGAGAGGTATTTCGAACAATTCTGACAAACTCTCTAAAGAGAGTGTTTCTGATATCGTTGGGGTCACCTTTTCCAGCGGTGGAGAAACCTTGGCAGGGTGGCCCGCCAATAACAGCATCAACCTTTTTCCCATTTAAAAGTTCTTTGAGCCTCTTTGGTGTGAGTTCTCTAATGTCACCACAATGAACTTCAGCATGCTTGTGATTGTGGGCAAAAGTACTTGCCGCATGCTTGTCAATCTCAACTCCGAGTACACATTTGTGTCCCGCAAGCTCCATCCCGCAAGAGAGTCCCCCTGCGCCTGAGAAGACGTCTATAAAATTGATTTTACTCATTATTTGTGCCGTTATTTTTTAATAATATAGGTACGCCATTAGATGGTAATGAGGGGGGAATGTCAACAAGATTAAGCTGATAGCTTGCTTGGAAGTGGTTCATCCTCACTGTCCAACTTGCTATTAAAATCAACAAAACTGATGTTATCTTTGACGATAGTAGAGAAGCTGTAACTTAAATCTTCCTCTCTTGTTATCACTTTATTAGCATGGCGGAACCAGAAGTCATTGTCTGACGACTTAATGAACAGGGTGCAATCATACTTGCTACAATGCTCAACAATGGCATTTGAAACGAGTTTAACAAGAGATCTTGTGAGGTTGCTTTCAATATCCTCAAAAAATAAGAACTTGCTAGGCTTTATGAGTGCCTTGATTATTCCCGCAAGTTTGCGCTGGGATGGAGATGCCTTGCCTGGATAGAGGTCAATCATCTCAATGCTTTCTAGTAATTGTGATAAGTTCGGGCGATTGTCGCTCTTAAGTTTTAGCACTAATTGTTCAAATGGATTCTTTCGATCAAGAGAATTATGATAAATTATCTCGATATTTTCTTTGATGGTGAGGTCTTCAATCATTTGAGACTCGGCACCCACATATGAAAAATCAAACGGTGGCTTCACTCGTAAGTATTTTAATAAATTAATATATTCATTGAGGCGACAAAAGTTTCCACCACCTTTTGCAGGTGGGATAAGAACAATGTCTCCCTCTTTGATATTCAGATCCTTTCTCATACATACCTAATCGGTACTCTATTGCGAGGACTTGAGTGTTTTTGTCAGGACTAAGGCAAAAGCGCCCCTATTCAACCACTTGCACATCCGATGTAAAATAATAATTAGTAAAAATATCAAGGAAGTTGAATGTACAGCACTAAGCCAAATGGCAAAACAGTACTCGTTGGAATGACTGGTCGAACAGACTCTACCGTTGCCGCATACCTCCTTCGCAAACAAGGCTATTCTCCCATTGGTGTCGGTATTGTCTTCTATGATTCTAACGATATAAAAAAGTACGATGATGACTTCTTTTCGAGTTACCATCTTGAAGATTTAAATAGTGTAAAGCAGGTATGTGAGGGGCTTGAGATCCCTTTTTATGCCGTCAATGCTGCTGATGTTTTCAAGGCAATGGTTCTCGACAAGGCCGTTGCTGCTCGCCTCGGCGGTGAGCACTTTAATATTCAAAATACAGTAACCTCTATCATCGTAAATGTTCTCATTGATAAAATGAAATCTCTAAATGCAGACTGTATAGCCACAGGGCACTATGCCCGTATTCAATTTAATCGAAAAACAAATGAGTACACACTTATTTCTGCAAATGAACCTATTGCTGATCAGTCTTATGCAATGGCATCTCTAGATCAAAAGGCATTATCTCGTATCATCCTTCCTCTTTCTGATATTCGCCTCAAAGAAGTTGAGAAAATTAGTGAGACCATGGGTGTCGAAGTTTGTGAAAACAATCGAGATATCAAGCGTACAGAGAGTTTCTTTTTTTCCAAAAGCTTTGTTCAATATGTAGAGAATAATTCACCTCCCAGTTTGAGGATGAAGGGACCCATAATTGATGTGGAGTTAGATTCTTTTTGTGCTGATCACTCTGGAGTTCATCGCCATTATATTGGCGAACGAGAGATAAAGGCAGAGTTTACAACCCTCGAGTCTCGATTTATGGTTGCGGCCGTTCATTCGCAAAGACAAGTGGTTTATGTTGCGCCTCGAGGCAACTATGTCGTAAAGCAGTGTGCACTCAAAGATGTAGTCGTTAATAAAAAACAAGATGTAAGTATTCCCTTAACTGCTTTTATTCAGTTTGGTGTCTCCTCTGCGAAGCTCCCATGTACCGTTTATTTTAAGTGTAATAGTTCGATTTTAATTGAACTCGACGGAGGATCAGATGAAATTGTGGCCCCCGGTTCATTTGCTGTTATATATTCGAAAGAGGGAAGTGGCGCAAAAATAATTGGTGGTGGAACTGTTAGCAAAAGTGGTGATCTTCCACTTTTAAACCGTGTTGCTGATGCAGAAGAAAAAGATGAGTTAATGGACGAGGCAAGTGACAAAAAGAAAGTTGAAGCAAAGTTTATTAATTTTTAGTGGTGATTTATGAAAAATATTACTTTAGTTCTAGCACTTATTTTTTCTCTCTCTGTTTCTGCCTATACTGTGGCAGGAAAAAAGTCTAGGCCATCAAAGGTTAGAGACATTAAGAGTTTAATCTCTAAGTACCGTAAGAGTGATCTTGAATCTATCCTACGAAAATTCATAAAGGTTTCATCTCCATCTCGTTTCGTGGGATCAAGTGGCCACCGCAATGGCGCAAAGTTTATTATTGATCAAATTAAGAGTGGTCAAAAAGATAATAACGAGCTTTTGATTGTAGATGATTTCGTTCCACCTTTTAAAGAGGTTATTGATCGGTTTCAGGCCAAATTCGTTACTATGACCGAATCTTCATCTCCAGCAAATAATCCAAACTATAAACTTTGGAACAACTATACAAACTCTATGATTGCAGCTCTTAGTAGCGTTCGAAGTGTAGGGGGGAAGAATATTGTGTGGGAGAAGAAAGGCTCGGTGTACCCGAATGAGGTTTTAGTCCTTGGCGCCCACTATGACACTATTTCTATTGATAAAGAAACTTTAATGGTTAGCAGTTTTGCCCAGATGCCTGGCGCGGACAACAATGGCTCCGGAGTAACTGCCCTTTTGGCGATGATTGAAGTTCTTCAGAATTTAGAGATTAAGAGAACGGTACGAGTCGTCTTCTTTGACTTTGAGGAAATGGGCCATATTGGCAGCCAGGTATATGCAAAAAAGCACCTTTCGGTGAAAGATGGGAAGAAGTACGCAGGGTTTATAAATCCCATTATGATTGGATCTGATGGTGTCTTTCGGGATAAAACTAAGAAAAAGGGCAATATGAAGCTCTATGGTAGAAAAAAGAACTCTTCCGACAAGTCTCTTGCAAATACTATCCAAAAGATTGGAAGCAAAGTGAGTACGGGAGTAAAATTTAAGTATTTGGACAACAGTTTTGAACGATCTAGCGTTATTAGCTTCTGGAAATACGATATTCCGACTCTAGTTGTATCCCATGATTACGAAAATGATCCAAACGATGTCCGACAACACACTCCCGATGATTTTGTTGAAACCTTAAACTTGAAAACCTTCTATAATTCGTTTAAGTACTTAACTGGTTCTGTTATTGGGTGGGCCAATGGTATTAAATAGTTTTTGGGGAGTCTATGAACGGTAAAACAGTTGTATGTGGAATGTCTGGTGGTGTTGATTCATCTGTCGCAGCATTACTCCTAAAAAAAGAAGGATATAAAGTCATTGGTGTCTTCATGAAGAACTGGGAAGAGCTAGATGAAAATGGAACCTGTACTGCTACTAAAGACTATGAAGATGCAGTAGCTGTTTGTGAAAAAATAGGAATCCCTTACTACGCAGTGGAATTCATCAAAGAATATCGTGAGAATGTCTTTAATCAATTTCTAGAGGAATACAAACAGGGCCACACTCCAAATCCTGATGTTCTTTGTAATCGTGAAATTAAATTTAAAGTGTTTTTTGAAAAGGCACTTGAGCTTGGAGCTGATTATATTGCCACTGGCCACTACTGCCAAAATCCCGTTATTGATGGTGTCACTCAACTCGCCAAGGGTCTCGATCCCAATAAAGATCAATCATATTTTCTTTGTGCTGTGAGAAGTAAAGTGCTTGAGAAAGTCCTCTTCCCTATTGGGCACTTACCCAAACCTGAAGTTAGAAAAATTGCAGAAGAGTATGACCTCATTACCAAAGATAAAAAAGATAGCACTGGGATTTGCTTCATTGGTGAGCGAAACTTCAGAGACTTTTTGAGTAAATATATCCAGACAAAAGATGGTGATTTTGAATCCCTCGATGGAAAAGTCATCGGTACTCATATGGGGTCTGCTTACTACACCCTTGGGCAGCGAAAAGGATTAGGTCTTGGTGGTCCCGGTGAACCTTGGTTTGTCGTAGGTAAGGATATAGAGAGAAATGTAGTCGTAGTCGAGCGTGGCCTTAATCACCCAGCACTTTTTTGTGATGAATTAACTGCAACAGATATCTCTTGGGTGACTGATGTCGCTCCAAGTGATCTTCCAAAGACTCTCAACTGTAAAGTTCGCTACCGTCAAGCGGATCAAAAATGTACCTTAGTTAAAATTGAAGGGGATCGCCTCTTTGTTGAGTTTGATACTCCACAGCGTTCAGTTACCCCAAGGCAATCTATAGTTTTTTATGAAGGTGATATCTGCTTGGGTGGAGCGATGATTGAAACTCCCGGACCAAGTTATTATAAAATGTCGAAACCAGTTCCTGAGAAATAATAATATGACCAATTTTTCATCACTAAGTCTTTTGCCATCAATCCTAAAAGAACTTGATGCCAAGGGCTACCTTGCTCCAACGCCTATTCAGTCCCAGTGCATCCCCCATCTTCTTGCAGGGAGAGACCTTTTAGGGATCGCTCAAACTGGAACGGGAAAGACCGCTGCGTTTTCACTTCCAATACTGCACCGATTTTCTACTAATAAAGTAATCTTAAAAGAAAAGCAGGCACGTGCAATTATTCTGACACCAACGAGAGAATTGGCGACCCAGATAGATGCCAATATAAAAAGATATGGCGCAGGACTTAACCTAAAGTCTGTAGTTGTGATTGGTGGCCTACGAAGAGATTATCAAGTCGAGGCTCTGGCAAGTGGAGCTGATATTGTAATCGGGACTCCCGGTAGAGTGATGGATCTTATGAGAAGTGAAGAGCTTCTTTTTGATCAACTTGAAGTTTTTATTCTTGATGAGGCCGATATGATGCTCGATATGGGGTTTTTAGCTGACGTGGAGTATGTCTCAAGTAAACTTCCAAAAGCTAGAAATACAATTTTGTTTTCAGCAACGATGCCGAAGATAATAGAAGACTTGGCAAAAAAAATCTTAATAAATCCTGTTAAAGTAGAGGTGACTCCAGAGTCATCTACCCTCGATAAAGTTGAGCAAAAGGTTCTTTTTGTTGATGATGATGAGAAGCTCTTACTCCTTCATAGTATTCTTAAAGATGAATCTATCTCTCGAGTTATGGTTTTCTGTAAGGCAAAGTACGGAGTAGCAATTGTTGTTGAGGCGCTAGAAAATGCTAATGTTTCTGTTGGAGAAATTCACAGTAACAAAACACAGCGCGAACGCGAGAAGGCATTAAGTGATTTTAGTAGTGGAAGTATTAGAGTTCTCGTTGCCACTGACATTGCTTCGCGTGGAATTGACATTACCCATGTTAGTCACGTTATTAATTACAATATGCCAGAGGATGCCACCAACTATGTTCACCGTATTGGAAGAACTGCTCGCGCTGGTAAAGAGGGAGTTGCTCTATCATTCTGTGGTGAAAAAGATCTTCCTTTACTTCGAAATGTTGAAAAGCTTATTGAAAAAAAGATTATGCGCATTGTTGATCATCCCTATCATAAAGAGTTTTTGATCAAACCCAAAAGAAATAAAAAGTGGCGAGGGAAGCGCAACCGTAAGTAGTTTTTATATTTTTCTACTAGCGTAGATCAGGCGTATCCGTTTTTTTCTTTAGGTCTTGATTGTAGTCATCTAGCTCATCAATTATACTGACTCCCAGCAGTGCTTCTATGATATCCTCAAGTGTTACAATGCCAATGAATGATCCATACTCATCTACTACCGCTGCAATATGTTCATGGCGACTAAGCAATTTAAAAAACATTGTCTTTATTTTAGCATCGCTCGGCACTATGAGTATCGGGGTTGTGAGCGAGTCTAAATCTATTGTCTTGTCTTTTGCCAAAATGCTTAGAAGCTGACTTCGTAGAATATAGCCATGAATATCATCGCAATTAACACCATATACTGGAAGCCTGGAGTAGTTCTGCTTCAGCGCAACTTCACAGGCTTCAACAAATGTCATGTCACTTGAGAGATACTTGACGTTACTAACTTCAATGATGATGTCTTTTGCTTTTAGATCTTTAAATGCCATCAGTTTTAAAAGGATCTTATATTCATCTTCTTCTAGCTCTCCGCCCTCAAATGCCAGTTCTGCAATGGCATTGACTTCTTCGCGAGAGATTTTTTCTTCTCCATTTTGATTAATTAGCTTTGAGAGAGACATACTGATAAAAACAAAGGGATAAGTGAGAATAATCATTTTTGGAAGAATATAGATGGAAAGACCCAATAGCACCTTCCAATATCTCGCGCCAATTGACTTTGGAATGATCTCACTTAGTAACAAAATGGCCACGGTTAATATTATGGAAAATGCTGTAATAAACTCATTACCAAAAAGAAGTTGAGCTTGTGCGCCTGCGCCTGCTGCGCCAATAGTGTGAGCAATTGTATTTAACGTTAAAATAGATGCCAGGGGGCGTTCAATGTTACTACGAAGTGGTTTCAGTGAATTAAATTGCTTTGGATTAGTTGTTTTAAGTGATTGTAGGTGACTGGGAGATATACTGAGCACAACTGCTTCAAGTATTGAACAAATAAAGGATATCCCAATTGCTAATAAAATATAAAAAATAAGTAAATTCATATGTACATTGTAAAGGCCGCTTCTACTTCGCGCTATTTGGTTAACTTTTCTTTTATTTTAAGTATGGCCGAGTGATCCAGTAGATTTCTTTTAACTTCTAGCGACCCTTATGCCATCATTTCATAATGGATATTCAGTACAGTACTACGGGTTATAGACACCTATTAGAAACCTCAGATGATGAACGCTGTGAACTTATGATCTCGGCAACAAATCGATTTATTGCCCTCTATAATAAAAGTGGTGGTGGGATCAAGAGTGCGCGTTTTTTTAATGAAATGATCGATGACTTTATTAGTAAGCAGCTCAGGGAAGATCCAAATGCCGTTAAAAATCTCGCGTGTAAAGAAGGGTGTTCAAATTGCTGTTCACAGGCAGTAGGAGTCACAGAGGATGAGGCCCAATCCGTTTTAAGCTATGCTTATGAGTCTCGTGTATCCATTAATCTTGACAGGCTAAAGAGGCAGAAGTTTGTGGGGATGGAAAACTGGACTACTCTTTCAAAGGAAGACCGAGTCTGCATTTTTCTTGATGAAAGTAGAGGTAATTGCCTTGTCCATAAGCATCGGCCTAATGCTTGCCGAAATCATATGGCCTTGGGTTCTGGCGAATTTTGTGGGCCTAATACAGATGGGAATTCCCAGTCCTATTCTGTTCTCTTATCTGATATATGCACCACTGCGGCATTCAATTGTTCCCCGACGGGTATTTTTGCAGACTTTATTTATTCGTAATTAAGTTTAACTTGTAGGCCATTTGGCAAACTCTGTTAGGATGGGTTTAACAATCATTAAGCGACTATTAGAAAGTTTTATTTAAAATTAAATTTATTAGTTTAGAATTTTGACGATAAGATTAAATCGATATAATCAGGAGAAAAAATGAGAAAAGTACTTCAATTTGCATTACTACTATCTGCCTTTGCTTGCGCAGGTAATCCTTATAAACTCACAGAAGATGGAATCAAAGTTAAGGTTTCAGATAAAAAGCCTAAGAGATGTGAGGTTTTAGGAAGAGTAACGGGGATTTCAGAAGATGGAGAGCGTCAAGCGGCCATAAATGTTGCACGTAATAAAGCGGCAGAGAAAGGCGCTGACAAGTTATATCTTAATGATGAAACTCAAAATGGTTCCAATATCAAAGTTAAGGGAACAGCTTATAAGTGTCGATAATTTAAAGAAAATTAATCAATCTCTTTACAATGGGTTTTTATCTTAATAAAGATATATATAGGTAAAAACTCATGGAATCATTTTTTGACTACATTGATACTCCAATTGGAGTGATCACATACTTTTGGGCCGAGTACGGCGTATCATCCCTTAAGGTATCTGAGAAGGCCCCCACAACTGTGAAGGGGCGGGCACCGTTTTTCGATTTAACTAATCGGTTAGCGCAATATTTTGCTGGTGCAGAAGTTGATTTTTCAGATATTGAACTCAATATTGGATCTTTAAGTTCGTTCCAGAAATCTGTGCTTAATAGCTGTCGCGATGTTAATTATGGCAAGACTTTGACTTATACAGAGCTTGCTGGCGTTATTGGGGACACTAAAACAAAAAGGGCGGTGGGTACTGCTCTTTCAAAAAATCCTGTTCCTATTCTAATCCCTTGTCATCGAGTGAAGGGAAAAAATGATATTGGTGGCTTTTCTGCTGGAGATGGAGTTGGCTCCAAGATGTTTCTCCTAGAGCTTGAGTCTGGCCAAAATTATCTTTTCTAGAGGTGGTATCTCTTAATTTCTCCTTTTTTTATAGCTCTGCTGAATGGTGTTGGGTCTTCATCTTGTTTTGAAGTTACTACTTTATTTCTTCCACTTTCTTTTGCGCGGTAAAGTGCATCATCAGCGACTCTCACGAGGGATTGAGAATTGAGTCCACTCGGTTCATTTGTGGTAACTGCCAGCCCTATACTTGTTGTTAGGTACATTTCATCCTCACCATCTTTGAAAAGGTGTTCTTCAACCAGCTTTCGATACTCTTCACATAACTGGACTGCCTCGGATTCTGTCGTGTTGGGAATAAGCATCATAAACTCATCTCCTCCAAAGCGAATACCATGTCCCTTTTTACTAATATGATTTCTGATAAGAGCACCACATTCGCTTAAGACAAAACTACCAAATAGATGATCATGACCATCATTTACAGCTTTGAATTTATCCATATCCATCATCGCTAGTGCCATTTGAGTTTCTTTGGCCGCACAATCTTCGATCATTTCATCGATAAGTGAATAAACTCCGCGCATATTTTTCAAACCGGTGAGGTCATCTGTATGAACCGCTTGATGAAGGTCTCTGTTGAGCTGATAAATTCTAAGATTAGTATTAATTCTGGCAAGCAGCTCTGCCTGTGAATAGGGTTTAGTGATGTAGTCATCTGCGCCAGAATTGAGCATATTTACAAGTGTTGCATCTTCATTACGAGCGGTGAGAAAGAGTATTCGTACGTATGGATCTTTGGTGCGAATTTTCTTTAGTACCTCGCCACCATTCATTCCTGGCATATTGTAATCAAGAAGGATAAGTTCCGGTGACTCTTTTTGGTGAAGGTCTATCGCCTCTTCTCCGGTACTGGCCTGAATAACTTCAAGTCCTGCTTTTTTACTGAGCAAGATAGAGATATTATTTCTAATTTGTGGCTCATCATCTGCAATAAGAATTTTTCCTGGTCTCATCGTTCCTCCATTCTTAATAATTTTAATACTTCGAAGCAGGTAATGCCACCGAGATCAAATATTCCTCTCTTTGACACTTAAAGTTGGAGAAAGAGTGAATTATTTGTCGAAAATGCCGATAAAAAAGGGCTTAAAACCCTTGATAGAAGTTGGCATTAAAGGGCATTTCTACTAACATTATACTAAATTTCAATTAGATATAAGTATATTTTACTAATGACCAATTATTTTGGGGGGCTAAAAGTATGTCTGAGAAAACCAAAGGATTATTGCGGTCTGAATTTCCACCTCATACCTATGGGGAATGGAAAGATGCTGCAATAAAACTCTTAAAAGGCGCACCTTTTGAGAAAAAACTATTAACCAAAACTCATGAGGGAATTACACTTCAGCCTATCTATCGCAAGGAAGATATTGAGGGGATCGAGCACTTAAATGGGATGCCCGGAAGCGGAAATCTTGTTCGTTCTAACAATGTTTCAGGTTATGTGGATAATGCTTGGAAGGTATCTCAAGAGCTTGATGTATCAACTCCAGAGGAGTTTAACTCTGTTGCAAAAAATGCTATCTCTCGCGGGCAGCATGAGATTAATCTCGTTTTAGATCACGCTGGTCGAGTTGGGCTTGATGCCGATTTCGCAGAAGCGGAACTTGTTGGCTCAAAAGGTGTTTCACTATCTACGATGAAAGATATCGAAGTTGCCTTTGCTGGAATTGACTTACAGAAAAATCCTCTTTTTATAAAAGGTCGCATTGGAAACTTTGCTGTTTTACCTCTAATTACAAGTTACATGTCAAAAAATGGAATGGACTCAAAGAAACTTAGAGGTGCTATCCCTTTAGATCCCATTGGTGTGCTTTCAAAGACCGGTGAGCTTCCTATTTCTATTGATGACGCTTACGATATGATGTTGTCTCACCATGCTTTCGCAAAGAAAAATTGTCCACAGCTTGAATCACTTATGGTTTGTACAAACACTTACCACAATGGTGGTGCAAGTGCGACTCAGGAGCTTGCCTATTCAGTCGCCACTGCCACTGAGTATATTCGCAATATCCTAAAGCGTGCTCCAGAGACTGATATCAATGAGCTTGTTTCAAGTTTTCGTTTCTCTGTGGGTCTTGGCGGCAATTTCTTTATGGAGATTGCCAAGCTTAGGGCCTTTCGTCTTTTGTGGTCAAAAGTTGCTAAAGCTTTTGGTGCTAGTGATGAGGCCGTTGCAAAGAGTACACTTTTTGCAAAATCAGCTATGTGGAATAAGACCGTCTACGATCCATATGTAAATATGCTTCGTGGAACAACAGAGGCCTTTGCAGCTGTTGTTGGTGGAGTTAATGCTCTTCATATTGCACCATTTGATGCACCCATCAGACAGAGTGATGAGTTCTCTAGAAGAATTGCTAGAAATACTCAAATCATTCTTGCTGAGGAATGTGAGATGGCCAAGGTTATTGATCCTGCTGGTGGCTCTTGGTATATCGAGTGGCTAACAGATCAAGTTGCTAGAAAAGCTTGGGATGAATTTCAAGTGATCGAAAAAGGTGGTGGAATGTACGCTGCTCTTAAAGAGGGAACGATTCAAAAAGAAATTGAACTTGTTGCCGATGAAAAAATCAAATCTCTCGCAAAACGTAAAGAAGTTCTCGTTGGTTCAAATATGTTTCCAAACGCAACGGAAGAACTAATCGTCCCTAGAACACCCGATTTCGCAGGGCTTAAGGCAAAGAGAACAAAAGAGGTCAAAGCAGTTAAAAGTGAAGATGCGCTGTTGCTTGATAAGCTTGACGAAATTAAGTCAGGTCACTTTTGTTCTACTCTTGCCACTGAAGCGATTGAGCTTGGTGCTACCTATGGACAAATTTGTTCAAAGCTTAAAGCGATTGATCATGCTAAGGCACATCCAGTTCGGGAAAGACGCTTAGCTGAAATATATGAAGAATTAAGAAATGCTTCTTCTGCTTTTGAAAAAAGTAATGGTGAAGCACCTAAAATCTTCCAAGCAAACCTTGGGAAATCTCGCTTCTACCGCGCTAGAGCAGACTGGACTGCAGCATTCTTCCAAACAGGAGGATTTGTAGTTGAGGGCGACAAAGATTTTGAAACTGTAGAAGAGACTGTTGAGGCGGCAATGGCATCAAAGGCCAAGATCGTGGTTCTGACGTCATCTGATACTAAGTATGCTGAAGAGGCAGAGAATTTTGCACGCGCTCTAAAAGCAAAGGGATCAAACATTCATCTCATTGTTGCTGGCATGCCCGGTGACAAAGAAGATGCATGGAAAGCAGCAGGTGTTAATGATTTTGTAAACGTAAGGGTCAATAACTATGAGATGAATAGAGACCTTCTTACTCACATAGGAGTTCTATAATGATAGGGCCAAACTTTGCAGAAATAGATTTTGGCAGCGATAAATTCGAAGTTCCAACTTATGAGGAATGGTCGAAAAATATCGAAGAGAAAACCGGAAAGAAGGCCGTGGATTTTGTCTATGAGACAATGGAAAAAATCAACGTCAAGCCTCTTTATACTGCTGTCGATACTCAAGACATGGAGCATACTGACTATCAGGCGGGGATTCCTCCCTTTCTACGAGGTCCTTACGCTACCATGTACGTTTTCCGTCCTTGGACAGTGAGACAATACGCAGGTTTCTCAACTGCAGAAGAGTCAAACGCATTTTATAGAAGAAACCTCGCTGCTGGTCAGAAAGGTCTTTCAGTTGCTTTTGATCTTGCCACTCATCGTGGATACGATTCAGACCACGAGCGTGTTGTCGGTGATGTTGGAAAGGCCGGAGTTGCGATCGATTCAATTCTCGACATGGAGGTACTATTTAAGAGTATTCCTCTTGATAAGGTATCTGTTTCGATGACTATGAATGGTGCTGTTTTACCTATTCTTGCTTTTTATATTGTTGCTGCTTTAGAGCAGGGGTCAAAGCTTGAAGAGCTTGCGGGAACTATTCAAAATGATATTTTAAAAGAGTATATGGTTAGAAATACTTATATCTACCCACCAACTCCTTCAATGAAAATGATTGCAGATATCTTTGAATACACGTCAAAGTTTATGCCAAAGTTTAATTCAATTTCAATTTCTGGATACCATATGCAGGAGGCCGGAGCTACCGCTGACCTTGAGATGGCATACACTCTTGCTGATGGCCGTGACTATATACGTGCCGGTATTGCCGCTGGAATTGATATTGATGCTTTTGCTCCAAGACTTTCATTCTTTTGGGCACAAGGAAAAAATCACTTCATGGAAGTTGCTAAGATGCGTGCAGCACGTGTTCTATGGTCTAAAATTGTTAATGAATTTAAGCCTAAGAATGTTAAATCTCTCGCCCTTAGAACTCACTCTCAAACCTCCGGTTGGAGTCTAACTGAGCAGGACCCATTTAATAATGTCGCAAGAACTTGTATCGAAGGAATGTCGGCAGTTCTTGGGCATACTCAATCCCTCCATACAAATGCACTTGATGAGGCCATTGCTCTGCCTACTGAGTTTTCTGCGCGTATCGCTAGAAACACTCAACTTTTCCTTCAGGAAGAAACAGGGATTTGTAATGTTATAGACCCATGGGGAGGATCATATTACCTTGAAGCTCTAACTGAATCTCTGATTCAAAAAGGCTGGGATCACCTTGAGGAAGTTGATCGTCTAGGTGGAATGCCTAAGGCAATTGAGTCCGGACTTCCCAAAATGAGAATTGAAGAAGCTGCCGCGAGAAGACAAGCAAGAATTGACTCTGGCCGCGAGACCATTGTTGGAGTTAATAAGCACCGCCTAGAAAAAGAAGATCCTCTTGAGATTTTAGATGTTGATAACTCTGCAGTTCGTCTTTCACAGATCGAACGTCTTAATAAGCTTCGTGCAGAAAGAGATAATACAAAGGTAAAAGCGGCGCTTGTTGCTATTACTAAATCGTGTGAAACAGGGGAAGGAAATCTTCTTGCACTAGCTGTTGAAGCTGCAAAAGAAAGAGCAAGTCTCGGAGAGATTTCTGATGCCTGTGAAGAAATTTTCGGGAGACATCAAGCTGTGATTAGATCAATTTCTGGAGTTTATTCATCTGAGTTTGGTAAAGTCGATGAGATAAAAGAAGTGCAGGCACTATGTGACGTTTTTGAAAAAGAAGAGGGACGTCGTCCCCGTATCATGGTTGCTAAGATGGGGCAGGACGGTCACGATCGTGGAGCAAAAGTTGTATCAACGGCCTATGCTGATATGGGATTCGATGTTGATGTTGGGCCACTTTTTCAAACTCCTGAAGAAACAGCTCGGCAGGCAGTTGAAAATGACTGTCATATCGTTGCCATGAGTTCACTCGCAGCGGGACATAAGACTCTTCTTCCTACTTTAGTCGCAGAGCTTAAAAAACTTAATCGTGAAGATATGGTTGTGATCTGTGGTGGTGTTATTCCAGCGCAAGATTATGATTTCCTTTACGAGCAAGGGGCCGATGCAATCTTTGGACCTGGAACTGTTATTACACATTCTGCGAAGAAGATTATTGGAATACTTAAGGAGAGAATGGCATAACATTATGTCTGATACAAAAGATAAAAAAAATAAGTCAAGGCCTAACCTTAAGCGTCCAGAGTGGGCGCCTAAGGATGCTGGCAATGAATTTGCTTCTAATGTGATGGAGGGAGTAACTGGCGGCCATGATGGAATGCCTGGGAGTCCTGGGTTCACTAGTGCCGTTAAGCGTACTCCTGTCAAAAGGATTGTTCTCTCTACTCAGGATTATATTGACGGTATTCTTGCCGGCAATCGCACAATCCTAGCTCGCGCCATAACTTTAATAGAGAGTAATGCTGTGAAACATCAGAAAATAGCGCGTGATGTTTTAACTCAGCTCTTACCCTATGCAGGAAAGTCTCTTCGAATTGGATTTACCGGAGTTCCTGGAGCGGGTAAAAGTTCTACGATTGAAACCCTAGGACACCATCTTTGTGAGAAGGGATTTAAGGTTGCGGTTCTTGCGGTTGATCCTAGTTCAACTGTAACCCGTGGTAGTGTGCTTGGGGATAAAACGAGAATGGAGAAAGTCTCCAATCACAAAAATGCCTTTGTTCGTCCTAGCCCTTCAAGTGGGACACTAGGTGGTGTAACTAGAAAAACTCGCGAAACAATTCTTTTATGTGAAGCTTTTGGTTTTGAGACTATTTTTATTGAAACTGTTGGAGTAGGGCAAAGTGAAACTTCTGTTCGCTCGATGGTTGATTTTTTCCTTCTTATCTTAGTTGGCGGTGCTGGCGATGAATTGCAGGGAATAAAAAAAGGTGTAGTGGAGCTCGCTGATGCCATTGCTATCAATAAGGCAGATGGAGATAATATTCATCGCGCAGGCCTTGCTCGCTTAGAATATTCAAAAGCACTTCACTATCTAACGCCTGTTTCTGAAGGGTGGAGGCCAGATGCATATACTATTTCTGCACTCACAGGTGATGGAATTGATGAGCTCTGGGGTATAATTAAAGATTTTGAAACTCAGCTTAAGAGTTCAGGAGCTTTTGATAAGAGACGCTCTATTCAGCGACTTGAGTGGGTAATGTCTATGGTTGAATCAGAACTAATTGATCGTTTTTACAATTCCTCTGAAGTTGCTTCAATATTTCCAGACATCAAAGAAAAAATTCTAGGTGGTGAAGTTGTTGCCGCAGAAGCAGCAGAAACTCTACTCGATAAATTCTATAAATAATTTTTTGATGGTGGGGAATGTCTTATAATAGAAAGACAGATGTGCTTATGAATAATAGAAGTAGTAGTTAGGAGAAGCTTGTGAATGATTTCCTTATCAATGATCTTGAAATTATACAAATTTTTAAGACGCTTTTAAATAGTGGCCAAAAAGTGTGGTTGTGGCAAAACCCTAAAGATAAAGGGGGGAGTCGCCATGCTCATTATGCTGTTGTAAAGCGGTATGATGTTATTGATAAGTACATTGAGGTGAGGCCAATCGAGGGTGCTCAGTTTCGCTTTACGTTCGATACTCCAGTATTTCTTATGTCCGAAGGCTGTGATGTTGCTTTTCAACTTAAGATTAGAAAGTTTGAACCCCTTTTTATTGCCTTTGAAACTCCACAAAAAATGAAAATAGTTAGTGGTGACTTTAAACGGGGCCTTCAGATTGTTGAGAAAGAAGATGAAGAAAAGTTTTCCCATATGCGAACTGCCCCCAGAAAATCTGCTGCCGAGCAAAGATCAATTGGAATAACAAAAGGCGAGAGCGAGAGAAATACCATATATTATTTCCTTTATGACATTAGCTCGGGGGGGATGGGTTTTTTAACTGATGACCCGGGTGAGTTTACAATAGGAGATTTTGTAGTCGCCCACGCCATAGATGGTAACCCCTTGCCTAAGGCCTTGCGCGGTAAGGTTGTAGCTATCCGAAATATGGAGGAGTCACTGTCCTTTAAAGTTGGCGTCACTTTTACTCGATAAAAACACTCAAGTAAGTCCATTCATTTGCCGATAAATTCTAGGTAAGCTAGGAGGAAATATGGCGAGCAGTTTATCAGTAGGTCAAATTTTACACGGACAATCAAAGCAGGGGCGAGAACTGGCAGAACTTCGCAAAGAGCTCTCACAGGTCAGTCGCAATCAGGTTCTCGAAAGTGAAATCGGTCGACTCAATCAATCACCATACGTACAGGATCGTCCATACCATAAAATAGCAACACTCAAAGGTGGCCAGGATGAGCTCAACTGGAAAACCGAAGAGGTTATTGGGGACCAAACTTCAAACTCCTTAACTGAACATAATTTAAAGAAACTTGATATTATTTGACACTTCGCACTGCTTTTGTGGTGCCATTTGTCTCCATGATGTCGTTTTGCACCGGTCCCTCTACGCGCTTTCAGTTGCTTATGGCCCATTCCTAGGGAAGGTTTACGGCACAGATTTTGCTTATAAATAAAAGGTACAATCTAAGGGGTTCTTATGAAAAAGCTGATGCTTTTATTATTATTTTTGATTTTTGGGCTTCACGCCTACGGCGCAGTTACTGCTAATTTTGACGTGAAACCTATCTCTAAGAAGGAGCCGGTAATGGATGGCGGCTCTGGTGGTGGTCCGATTCCTGGTTCAGGTGGAAAACCATTTAAAATGCCGAAAGATTAAAAGTAAAAAGGCCACTGATTAGTGGCCTTCTTTTATGCAACTTTACTTTGAAAGTTGCAAAATCTTAGAGATATCGTTTTCATCTCTTTTTTTGTGCACTCAATTTCAATTTCCCAGAATCGCTTATCCTCAGCAAGTTTCGATGTCTTTTGCTGTTTTTCAAATTTGTGAACATTAAACTCTAGGGCCTGATACTCCTTGATTAGCACTTTCTTGTCTTTCATAGAACACCTTGTTTTACGTTATACATAGTAACTATTCGGTAGGATTATCAAAATACTTGAGCGAAGGTGTCGGCTATAATCCACAGATTCGGACAAACATCTCTGTTCCGATTAGAAGTGAATCGTCATCAAGGTCAAACTTGGAATGGTGTTGTGGGTAGATAATTCCCTTTTCCTCATTTCCAGCGCCCACAAAGAAGTAACATGCTGGGAGCTCATTAGCATAATATGAAAAGTCTTCAGCGCCCATCGTATAGGCCTCTCCGACCAAACTATCACCCACTAAATTCTTGGCAATTTTAAGGACATTTTCAGTGCGCTGGTGGTCATTAACAAGAGTGATATAAGCGCCTTCATGTACAACTTCAAGCTCTCCCTGACAGTTAAATGCCTGGCAAGTTCCTTTAAGAACTTCATCAATCCTTTTTACAAGCAGCGCCTTATCCTCGTCACTCATTGAGCGGATAGTTCCTCGAAGCCTTACCTCTGGCGCAATAACATTGGGTGCAGAGCCACCTTCGATGGTGCCAAAAGTTATAACAGAAGAGGAGAAGGGACTAGTATTTCGGGCAACAATTGTTTGGATACTACTTATAAATTGAGCTGCCACCACAATCGAATCGATTCCCTGATGGGGCATGGCACCGTGCCCTGACTTTCCTGTTATGGTGACTTTAATTTCGTTATTAGTGGCCATTATAGGCCCAGATTTTGTTCTGATTTCACCTGTGGGATAGGCCCCCCAAAGGTGGAGCCCATAGATCTCTTCTACTGATGGGTTCTTAAGGCAACCCTCAGAAATCATTCTCTCTGCGCCACCAATATTTTCTTCTGCTGGCTGAAATATAAGACGAACACTCCCTTTAAGAGAGCTTTTACTCTGATTGATCAGCTTCGCTGCAAATAGCAAAATGGCCATGTGTCCGTCGTGACCACAGGCGTGCATTACACCGTCTTTTACAGAGCTAAAAGCAGCACCCGTTTTTTCAGTCACAGGTAGGGCATCCATATCAGCTCGCAAAGCGATCACTTTCCCCTTTTTAGCACCGTGTATTGTTCCGATCACCCCAGTTGTGCCCATTTCTTTGCACTCAATCCCTTCTTTTTTTAGAAAGTTGAGGATATAGGCCTGTGTTTCGTATTCTTTTGCACTTAATTCAGGATGTTGGTGTAAATAATGGCGACAGGCCACAAGTTGAGGTTTGAGATTAATAAGCTCTGGGCGAATGTTGTCATTATAATTCATCAATTATTCCCCTATGTCGTAAAAAAAATAGACAAGTCTGTGGATGTTGATCACTTTGTACAATTCTAACATGCTAAAAATAGGTGTGTCATCCCTTCGAGTTTTGGCATGTTACGTGCATTTACTAATTTTGTAATAATTCACTTCTCTTATGAAGTTATGAGGTATTTATGTACAACAATTCTAATCAAAATGTGATCTCACTTTCTTCTGGTAAGGCCTTGCCTGTTGGTTCATATGATGATCCACTTCAAGAGCTTCTCCATGAGTTTGATGGGCAAGCAGTTGAAGCACAAACTCATGTTCATGACGATGTGTTACCAACAACTATTCGTCCTGACTTCAGTCTTATGAGTGAAGAGATGCTTTTAGACTATGTTGATCTTAAAATAAGCTCTCTCAAGGAAAATACGAGGCGAGTTCATTATTATACGTCTGAGATAGAACTTCATCATGATGTATAAGTAGCTTAGACTCCTTTTAAAATGTAATTTACAAGTTCAGATACTTTTTCACCAGCATTACCAATCATATGTTGATCAAAGTGATTTGAAATTTCCGTGCCTTCAATATTTACTTCTATCGCTTGGGCCTTACCTATCGCTTTCACAAGCTGCACAAATCCCGCAGCAGGATAGACATTTCCAGAAGTTCCAATTGATATAAATAGATCACAATCATTTAAAATTGATTCAATTTCATCCAGAAAGTATGGTGTCTCTCCAAACCAAACGATATCTGGCCGTAAGAGACCTATTTTTTTACAGCCTGGGCAGCGATTTTTTTGGTCGAACTTATCTTTAACGTCAAAGGTATTATTGCAATTTATACATCGCATTTTAAGGAGTTCACCGTGCATGTGTAGAACATTAGTGCTCCCGGCCCTCTCGTGAAGGTCATCAATATTTTGTGTAATAATAGTCACTTTTCCATCGTATTCTTTCTCTAAAGCGGCAAGAGCAGTATGTGCTTTGTTTGGGGAAACCTCGTCACTCATTAGTTGTTCGCGCCTAAGATTATAAAAATCTAAAACGAGTTTGGGGTTCTTTGCAAAACCCAAAGGTGAGGCAACATCTTCAATTTTGTGATTTTCCCATAAACCATTTGAGTCTCGAAATGTTTTAATTCCCGATTCTTGTGAAATACCAGCACCAGTTAGTATAACAATATGATTTTTCTTTTCCATTACTGCTCCTCCATTCTCTTAAGAGCTCGCTTCTTTAGCATTTGTTTGCCTAGGGGGACTGTTAATCCTGTAAGTATAATAATTCCTCCAACTATTTCAGTTTCAGAAGGAGCGTCACCTAATAATACCAAAGTTAGGACTGTTGTAAAAATTGGAGTGAGGGTGGAAAAAATTGTGGCCTGAGATACTGGAATATACAGCAGTGCCTTGATGGATGCCAGTCTTGCAATTGTTGTCCCAAATGCAGCAGCAGTAAAACAGTAGGCCCATCCTTTAATTCCGATAGTAGTAAGTTCACTACTTACTCCACCAAATAGAGCAGAAATTGTAAGAGCAATCAAAATTCTAAGAAGGTTAAGAGATAGAGGATGAATTTCTGATATATAGTATTTATTAACAATTTGGACAGTGGCAAAACTTAGCCCCGCGAGCACAGCATACATAATCCCCTGAAGCTTTATTATTTCTAATTCACTTCCTCCAAGGACCATAGTTGCCACGCCAATGACGGCGATGATAGCACCAATAATAGAGGCCCCACTGAGCTTTTCACCCAAAAAGAAACTTCCCATAAACATGATCATAAAAATTTGAGTTCGCAAAATAACGGAAGTGATGGGAGGGGACACCTCTTCGAGGGACATTCCATTGAAGAGGTTACCTGTGTAGGAGAGTACTCCAAAAATGATGGCACTAATAATGGTGGCGCGATTGAGAGTGAGTCCCTTTCTTTTCCATAAAAATGGTACTCCATTGAGAAATACACTCGTCACAAAAAGACCAAAGGTAAAAGTCTGAGGGGACATGATCTCAATTCCCGCTTTATAGGGAATAAAGTAAATGGCAGCAGTTAGTGCCGAAAATATTGCGAGGGAGTATCCCTTAATCATAGTTTTGCCGTAGTTTAAGTTACTCAAACTATAATAGAATAAGTTTTGACTTAAAATAAGTGGAAGTTGTATAATTGTTCTTTTAATAAATACCTTAAATTTTGTTTACGGTGTGTGAATTCGTGAAGGAGTATTGCATGAGAGTTGTTGATATCATTGAGAAAAAGCGAGATGGGAAAAAGCTTAGCAATGAAGAGATCGACTTCTTATTGGATGGCTACCAAAAGGGAGAAGTTCCTGATTATCAAGTTTCATCATTTTGCATGGCCATTTTCTTTAAGGGAATGGAGCAGGATGAATTGGTTCACTTTACAAGAAAAATGGTTGAATCAGGCGATGAAATCAAATTTAAAAATATTAAGAAATACCTTGTAGATAAGCACAGTACTGGTGGTGTTGGCGACAAAACTTCTATCTCTCTTGCTCCTATCTATGCTGCTTTTGATATGGGAACTGCAAAGTTATCTGGACGTGGCCTTGGTCACACTGGTGGCACCATTGATAAGCTTGAAGCAATTGCAAATTTCAAGTTCGCTGAAAATGTTGAAGATATGGAAGCGCTTGTTAATAATACAGGTATCGGTCTTATGGGCGCTGCTGGAAATATCGTTCCCCTCGATAAGAAGATTTATGCTCTTAGAGATGTAACGGGAACAGTCCCTTCAATTGAGCTTATTGCAAGTTCAGTTATTTCAAAGAAACTTGCAGTCCACGCTGACGCAATCGTTTTAGATGTAAAAGTTGGAAACGGTGCTTTCATGAAGACACTTGAAGATGCGAGACTACTAGCAGATAGAATGCTAGACATTGGAAAAGGCTTTCAGAGAAATATTGTTTGTATTTTAACTGATATGGATCAACCACTCGGTAAGGCCGTTGGTAACTCCCTCGAGGTTATTGAAGCAATTGAGATGCTTCGTGGAAATGGACCTAAAGATTATACTGAACTTGTAGAGGTCCTTGCGGCAGAAGCTCTAATTTTGCGTGGAGACACAAAAAATAAAGATGAAGCTATCAAGATGGTTCAAGATATGGTCGCTTCAGGAAGGCCCCTTGAGAACCTTAGAATGTATATAAAGGCATGTGGTGGAGATCCTTTGATCGTTGATGACTATAAGCTACTTCCAACAGCAAAAAATATCTTTGAAGTAAAGGCAGAGCGCTCTGGTTCAGTTGCTCGAATTATGGCAGAAGATATTGGTAAGGCCGCAATGGTACTTGGTGCTGGGCGTGCGACTAAAGATGACGTGATTGATCACGCTGTTGGACTTATCCTTGAGATGAAAGTTGGGCAAGTTATTAATGAGGGGGATGTTATCGCAACTGTTCATTATAACTCTGACTCACAGCTTGAAACATCAATCAAAATGATTCACGAGTCAATTGAGTGGTCTGATCAAAATATTGATGAGCGTAACGTAATTTTAGAAATTAAAAGATAAGAGGAATATATGGGAAGAAAATGGGCGAATATTGAGAAGAAAAAAGGCGCTGCTGATAAGCTTCGTGGACAGATGTACACTAAGATCTTATTTGAAGTAACAAAGGCCGTTAAGTCTGCTGGGCCAGAGGCCGGAGCTAATTTTCTTCTAAAAGTTGCACTTGAAAAGTGTCGGAAAAATAATGTTCCTAAAGATAATATCGACCGTGCTATTAAAAAAGGTATGGGCGGAGAGGATGATGGATATCAAGATATTAACTATGAGGGATATGGACCTAATGGTGTTGCTATCTTTGTTGAGGCCTCAACAAACAATGTAACTAGAACTATTGCCAATGTTAGAAACTATTTTAACAAAAATAATGGGTCTGTAGGAACGACAGGTTCTCTTCAATTTGTTTTCACTCGAAAAGCTGTTTTTGAGCTTCCACAAGGGGAGCTTGATGAAGATGACTTCACACTTGAGATGATTGATGCTGGAGCTGAAGATATTGAGCTTGAAGATGGCCACTTTGAAGTTAGTGGACCTATGGATGTCTTTGGAACAATCTCTAATAAATTGGAGGAACTAAATATTTCTCCAGAAGAAGCAGGACTAGTTCAGGTTCCCCAAAACTTTAAAGAAGTGACTGATGAGACCTACCTTTCGATTATGAAGCTTTCAGATGCGCTTGAGTCCGATGAAGATGTGATCAAGGTTTATCATAATATGGAATTTCAAGAGCATTTCAACGACCTATAGCCAATATCATTGCCGCCTTAAGGCCCGCTTTCCCCATGTCTGAAGATGTGGGGAGTGGCCTTTTTCTTTTGCTCACTAAATTAAGTACTATGTACAATTGAGTAGTCACTTGGTAATTATCAAGGATAGTATCATTCGTAGTTTTAGGAGTGAAATATTACTGAACTTATTAATCAAAACCTACCTTTTATCGCTTTACTGCTGGTTGCTTTAATCGCACTGCCTGCGCTTATTAAAAAGCGGACTCAGCTTCGTCGCAGTCTTCCCATATTTGATCAATCCCTCTGTACAGGTTGTAAGCTGTGCGTGAAGAACTGCAGTGCCACTAATGTATTAGAGGTCCACAATAAAAAGATCGTATTTAAAAATAAGCATCGGTGTAAAAAGTGTGGGAGCTGCGTTTTGAAGTGTCCTTTTTTTGCGGTTAGTATCGACGATGGTGATTCTGATGTTATGACTCCCAAGCGAGTGCAAAAAAAGAGAAGGGCACCAGAGGTACAGATGTAATGAAGCTCTTACTATTGATCGTCCCCTTTATTTTAGCATGCAATATTGAGCGACCTGCTGAAGAAACTTCACGGATAACTCAGAAGCTTCAGTTTACTCACACTTTGAAAGAGAAAAATTGTGCTGTCTGCCACGAAAATAGTAGGCCAGAGATAAAGGTAATCCCCAATTGGGATTATAAGGGAAATAAATCGAAATACATTGCAGCGGGTGGCCACTATGAGTCTATGGACTGCACTGAGTGTCATGTCACTGATACGTGGAAATTTAAACACAGTGATTCTCGCGATAAAAATATAAGTTACTGCATCGATTGCCATCATCAAAGAGGTTGGGAGGCACAGTCGCCAAGACCTAAGTGGCACCAAAGAGGTAATTGGTATAACCACGAAGGCGAGTGGGATGAGGCAGATGAGGGTGGATTTATGAAAGGCGGTGGAACCTGTTACCGCTGTCATGGAGTAAGAAGGAGCTGGAAGAGGGGAAAAGGTGGTTGAGGACCCTGGAGGGGAAGTTGGCCATCTGCTGGGTTGGATTGGCGTTTTTCTAATGATCTTAACTATTCCTTTCTCTTTTAGAAAACGAGTAGGTTGCTTGGGGCGCCTGGGAAGCTTAAAGGGCTGGCTCTACTTTCACATTATCGTTGGTACTGTGGGCCCCATCTTAATCGTTGTCCACTCTGCAGGAAAAACTAGAGGGATTGCTGGATTTGCCCTTTGGTCCACAATATTCGTAGTCCTCTCTGGCTACTTTGGTGGATTTATCACTGGGCCACTATTTGAAAAGTACGAGACATCTGAAAATCGTATCTATCTCATTTTTGCCCGTCTTTCTCAGTATATTGATGCAACTCATATCCCCATTTCGATACTGTTATTTATTTTGACTGTTGTCCATATTGTGGCGGCACTTCTATTTCAAGTGGACCCCCAGTGAGAGCTATAATTTTTGGAGTCGCACTATTCACTCTTTGTAATGCCTACGGGGGTAACTACTTTGGGCGAATTCTAGTGGGGGGATTTTTAAGTGATGAGAGATATAATTCTTTTGGAGAAGAGCAACATAACGATTATCTTTTTCTAACTTCGCGGCTCTACTTTAATCTCTACGACTTAGGGGTTAATAAAGATAGCGATTTCGCAATTGACTTGAAAGACAGGTACAATTTTTTTGGAACTTTAGATCGAAATGATAGACAATTTAAAGAGGACAATCGGTTCCACTTAAAGAAGCTATTTTATAGAAGGGAGCGAGAGAAAGATCGGCTCATCGTAGGAAGGTTTAATTCCCCTTACATCAGTAGCTCATATGTGGATGGAGTCACTTATAGTAGAGAGTTCAGGCAAAATCTATCCCTTGGGGGATGGGTAGGACTTCTCCCTACTATTGATCGTGAATCTCGTCCCCTATTTGATAAAAATCACCACTCTGAGGGCATATTCTTTGGAGTTAAAAACACAGTGGTTGACAGTAAAAATGGGGTGTTCAGTCAAAGCTATAAAAGAGATCTGGATCAGGTAACCCTATTTCACAGGCAGTACCTTCACTTCAACCAAAACCACACTGTCCACTCTCTATTCAATTTAGAAACTAGACCAAAGGTCAATATTCAGAGCTTAAATATTAGCTACCGAGCAGTTCACAGTAAAAAAGTTACTGGGAGATACATTTTTGGAAAGTATGACAACTACCAGTACAAGAGGTCCCAAGATGTGCGAGAAAGGCTTCCAGTAAGTCCCTATACATATGTGAGAACTAAGCAGCTATATGGCCACTCCAGTCGATTGCGGTACTTTTTAGAGGCCGGCCATGGCAAGAGGTCCGTAGATAGGCTTACTAACTCCAATTTGAAGCTGGGTGCAATTGTGCAAGGTTTTGTGGATCTAAGTTACTGGGCATCCATTGAAAAAAATTACACAAATAACTCCACCGAAGTGGGGCACTCTGTATCTTATGGAGGAGAGAGTGTGGAAAGCTCCCTATCTCAAACTATTTCAAGGGAGATTTATCCGAGTGGCGAGAAGCTCTATCCTATAGTGTCGGAGCTCTCTTTTGCTAGCTTCATGGGAAGAAACTTTTTTCAAACTCTATCCTTGCAGCATGCATATGATAAAAACACCACTATTTTAACTGCTTTATTCTATTTCACCTATAACTTCGGAAATAGGCCTTTTAGTAGAGTTCGGGGACGGATATGAAAACTATTTTACTACTCCTGTTTTTTACTACCAATATTTATGGTGCCGAATCTCTTCTTAGTAAGTTGATTTCACCAGGACCTCTTAGTAAATATCATGCTGCGGGAGAAGAGCTTAATTGTTTTGAGTGTCACAGTACAGGGAAGGGAACTCCAGATCAAAAGTGCCTAAAGTGCCATACTACTATTGAGAAGAGTACGTATCATCAAAATTTACTTAAGGGAAAAAACTGTTCAAGTTGTCACTCGGAGCACAAGGGAAGAAGTTCTTCACTAGTTAAATTTAATCAGGATAACTTTGATCATTCGTTAACTGGTTACTCGCTTGAAGGGAAACACGCCGACTTAAAGTGCGTTCAGTGTCACACGCGAAAATTTCCAAATCGAACTAGCTTTACCCATGTCTCGAAGAAATGTAGCTCTTGCCATAAGAAAGATAATCCACATAATTTTCAAGGAAAATATAAAAAGCAAGATTGTAGTAGCTGCCATAGCACTAGCAGCTTTAAAAAGAAGATCAACTTTAACCATGATAACTACTTCAAGCTAGATCAGCGGCATGAAGCGCTGTCGTGTAAAAAATGCCATGGAGGTAAAAAGACCTCAAAATACAAATGGAAGGGAAAGAGTACAGGTTGTACCGATTGTCATAAGACAAAGGATTTCAATCACGACAAAACAGTGGCCACAAAATGCTTAAGTTGCCACCAAAATCCTCACCTCAAGAAATTTAATAAAGTTAAAACGAATAATTGCCTAGATTGCCATACCCGAAATAGTTTTAAAGTCACTTCATCTTTTAATCACAGTCGTAGTGGTTTCGAACTTGAGGGAAAACATAAGTCCCTAAATTGTAACTCCTGTCATTCAAAAGGATACAAGATTCCCAATGCCAAAAAAAGCTGCACAACTTGCCATAAAGATCCTCATAATAAAAAAATGGGGAACAGCTGTGTTAAGTGCCATGGACAAGAGAGCTGGTTTGTAACTAAAAACTTTCATAAAAATTTCAAACTCAAAGGAATTCATCTCTCACTCTCGTGCAATAATTGTCATAAGGAGAATCGCTCTTTGAGGGGAGTTGAAAGAAATTGTCACACCTGCCACCAGAAAGACTCGCCTCATCAGGGGCAGCTCTTCGACTGCGGTAAATGCCATGGTGAACATCAGTGGGAGATGCCAAAGTTTAGACATGGAATGACTTCATTTCCCCTTAGAGGGGCCCATCGAGTCTTAAGTTGTAATGAGTGTCACAAAGATGGAATCTATCAGGGTAAACCATCTCAGTGTATTGATTGTCATCGGGGGACCGCATTGACCTCACCAAATCACAGTTCCATCACTCCTCAAATTGAAAGTTGTTCAAAGTGTCATGGGCAATTTCAGTGGAGCGGGGCAAAAAGAAAATAATAGGGGTAGATGTTTTATTCGATGGTGACGCGAAGTCACTATGGAAAAACTAAATATTTCTCCAGAAGAAGCAGGACTAGTTCAGGTTCTCCAAAATATATGAAGATACTATGCTTAGAGTAACGACTCATCACAATATGGAACTTTAAGAGCATTTCGACGACCTATGGCCAATATTTCACTGCCGCCTTAAGGCCCGCTTTCCCCATGTTTGAAGACGAGGGGAGTGGCCTTTTTCTTTTGCTCACAGGTTCTGTAGCTATTCTTTTGTATGGATATGCCTAATTTCTGCTCCATCTGGAATCTCTACGAAATAAGTGAATAAATAAGATATTTGATCTGAAAACTGGGCCTTTCTCGGAAAGTTTATTAGAATTAATTTGCGTTTAGTTTTAATAAATAACCAAGGAAGGCCCAAAATGAAATTA
>JAGLCH010000336.1 GCA_023146355.1 Bacteriovoracaceae bacterium
GGCTTTTTTTTTCCTTTTTTTAAATAAATTAAACCATAATGATCTTATGAATAAAATCTCTCTATTATCCAAAGTACTTTTTTTTGAGTATCTATTTTTCCTTTTTATTCTTCACTATCGTGATGGGATTCAGAGGATTTCTCTCGATTTTTTCCATTTAAAGCTTCTGCTTCTTGGAATTGTTTCTGTTATTTGTATTGGCGAGACTCTTAGCTTTGTAGGGCGTGTGGCCCGACTTCGCCATAGCTTAAATATATTATTACCTACACTTTATGGAATATTATTCACTTACCATTATCGAGCGAAGAGTTCATTTTTTTTTAGTGTCTTCGCTGACAATATTGAAGAGGCATTTTCTCTTGAAAGTTTTAAGGTTATGGCGGGAATGTTTAAAACTGGTGACTTTTATAAACTCGGAGGCATGTTTTTAGTCTTCTCATTTCTTACTTGGAAGTTTGGAAAACAAAGGGCGCGCCGATTTTCACCATTGGGGGAAGCGATGGCCATTGCCACCTCGGTTCTTCTCTATAGTGCAGTTGTTGTTAGTGGAATGCCTGTCTATGAAGAAATTACGGCATTTAATCAATCAATCTATCAGTACTATTTTCCCACGAGATATCATACTCAACTATATTATAAGCTCCATGAGGAGAGTGCTGAGAGGGAGTTTGTTTTTGGAAAGAATAAAAATAAACCACATATCTTCATTATTGCAATGGAGTCTTTTACTGATTACTACATGTTTAAGAAGGAGAATGGTAAAGAGGTCACTCCGTTTATTAATTCTCTAGCTAAAGAGAACTTTTATGTTAAAAACTTTTACGGTAATTCGATTCAGACTGCGAAGGGGCACTTTGCAATCAACTGTTCGCTTCTTCCATTAATCAAAGGGAAAGCTTTTTACTTGCATGAGCGGGTAAACTTCAAGTGTTTGCCTAGCATCATGCAAGATGTTGGCTATCGGACACTTTTTTTTCAAGGTTATAATGATCGCGATTTCGATCAAACTGCATCATTTGCTCTTGAAAATGGATATGAAAACTTTTATACACCATCTACCAAAGGTCTTGAAAAGCATGTCTGGGGCTGGGGGCTTCAAGATGATCAGAGTTTTATTCAGCTCTTTGATAGGATAGATAAGTTACTACTGAGTGGTGATGCTCCTATTTTTTCTTTTTCTTCAACTATTTCACACCATATGCGTTTTCGTTCGGTCCCAAAGGATCTTCGTATTATCTATCCAATGTCTGGAAGGGATAAGTCTCAATCATTTATTAATTCACTTCACCTTGCAGATGCTTATCTGAAAGTATTTTTTGATGAGCTCAATAAACGTAAGCAACTTCATAATTCGATTGTAGTTTTAGTGGGGGATCATAGTTATCCAAATGGTCAGCATGGTCTTCATCACAGTGAGTCGGGATATTATGAAGAGTCATTTCGAGTACCATTAGTCATCGTCGGAGCTGGGAAGAAGCAAGTTTCTGGGGCCTACTCTCAAATTGATATTGCTCCTACGATACTTGAACTTGCTGGTATATCGGTCAGAGCTCCCTTCGCTGGAAATAGTATGCTGAGCAACAGGGACTCAGTTGTTCACCTTGTACAGCCTTACGATGGTGTTTATCTTTCGACATTAAAATGGCCATATAAGTATGTGCTTCAACTTAGAACAGGAAGGGAATTGCTCTACAATCTTGATGATGACCCCGATGAAACAGTAGATATCATCGATCGTGGTGAGGGACCACTTGAGCTTTTAAGGGATGAGATAGGGCGAATTTTTTATTTTAATGAAATGATTCAGGGCAATAGGTTTGTAGAGTAATCGCTTATGCTCGTTTTATTTGCGTTGAAAAGGTACTGATGTCTATGGGATGTATCGGTTAGCTTGTAATTATTTGTAATAGAGCAAGTGGCATTGGGAGTTTATCCCAATCAAGTCGTAATTCATTTTTAAGCCATTGATTGTTATTTTCTTCGGCAATACCAAACTCATCCTCCCGCTCCTGAAGCAGGTTAAAGTCAGGCGAGCAACTGCTGCCCTCAACGGATTTTTCTTTGAATGCATTAAAGCCTAGGCAACCATAAGGCTTATTCTTTCTTGAAATAGTGCATCCTTTCTCGCCAGGTATAAAGAAAGGACAGGTATAGGTTCTCCTTAGAATCGTCCCTCTTCCTGTATCGATATCATAGTCAAGACGATAGTGTGCCACTGTCTCTTTCAGTTGCTTAATCAGTTCATCATTCAGTAGATTGTTTTCTTGAAGGTAAGATAATAAGTCTAGGGATTCGAGAGGAGTTGTTTTCATGGAGTTTGCAATAAATGTACAGCAAGTCCCTTCACAGGAATAGCAGTTGATTCCGCTTGACGTAAGTACGCCCATCTTTTCGATGAGCTTTTCTCTCCTTTTATGTGGTGAGAGTGCACCTGCAGATTCTAATATTGCTGTAAAGTTCTTCATGAACTCTTATCACCTAGCTGTGGGAAATAGGCAAATGAAAACTACTGCTTGTGTGAAGCTAGTCGCTCAGCTTCAAGCCAGTTATTTAGCTCCATTCCAGGAGTAAAGTTCTGCTTTTCAGCTATATAGTATGCTATCTCCGCAACAATTTTATGAGAATCTTTGGTAGCTTTAAATACCTTTGGTGCTGCGGCCTTCTTTGGT
>JAGLCH010000337.1 GCA_023146355.1 Bacteriovoracaceae bacterium
CACATCTCCAAACCTGTATATATGCAAAAGTAAATCTACCACTTGCTCTTGTCATATAAACAAAGACCTCTTTTACAAGAGGCCTTTTTCTCAAAATAAAATTTCAACTAATCTCTAAAACGGAATATCATCAGATGTGAATGAGGCCTCAGCTGAAATGCTGAACTCTTCATCACGTTGATTTGATTGCCCTTGTTGATTATTGTTTTGCTGCTGTTGCTGCTGCTGTCCACCACCGTAATTTTGTGATTGACCTTGAGATTGGTTAGCTTGCCCTTGAGCTCCGATAAACTGAACTGTTGTCGCTACAACTTCAGTTGTATATCTTTTGCTTCCATCTTTTCCATCCCAGCTTCTTGTTTGAAGTCTACCTTCAACAAATGCTTGACGTCCCTTGGCCAGGTATTGGTTGCAAAGCTCAGCAAGCTTTCCCCATACCACAATTCGGTGCCACTCAGTTCTTTCCTGGCGTTGACCAGTCTTATCTGCCCAGCTTTCACTAGTTGCCATTGAGAAATTGCAAACTGCAGTTCCAGATGGTGTATGCTTCATTTCAGGATCTTGGCCTAGACGACCTAGTAGAATAACTTTGTTTACGCTCATAAATAACTCCTTAAAGAATCTATTAAATATCGTGTTCTAAACCATATTTAAAGTACTATTTTTCGTTATTCTTGTTTGTGCAATTGCGTCAAAGTATTGATATTTTTAAATGCTTGATTTCATTAAAGATAAAAAAAGAGAAGCAAAAAAACTTCCCCATCATATAATTAATTTTGGCAACTATTGTATAGGGGGCCGGTCAACTTCTTCTGCTTCTTCAAAGTATCCCTTCTCTTTCCAAAACTCTTTAACCTTACTTTGGGCCATTTTTACATCTCTTTTGTACCAAGATGCATCAAATCCACAATGAGGACAAGGGATCTCTTTTCGAAATAGGGTTCGAACTGCAAATTCACCTAGTCCCCAAACAACAAAGAGAACAAAAAATGCTGCCACTTTGATAAGTGGAAAGAGGCATACCGTTAAAAAAAGTGATGTAACTGCAATTTGAATGTAGTTCTTGTGAGTAAGTCGAGGCTTGAGACTAAAAGAGCGCTCTGTTCCACACAGGGGACAGAAAAACTTCATTGTTGGATTTTTTTTCCTGAATACTCTTTCGCTCAGTGGATTATGTTTTCTCACAATAGCTCCTTCTCTCCCTATTGTATCTCGCTCTCCCAACCAAATGATAGTGGCCATCATTTGCCCACCGTCCGCTCGGCTCCAGTGAAAGGATCTTCCGGGCCCCCTTCGGGGCCCAGAGAAAGATGGGGCGGTTGGGACGTGTAAAATATGAATGTGTTGGGAGAGCAACCGGTCCACAAAACGTACAGCTAAAAGTACAAGTCCGGTTTACCTGCACTTGCCTCTATGTATTCAAATACTGTACCATTTTGATGCGTGTTAACTTGTGGATAATACGATGTAGCAACTGACCATTTAGGCACCAGTACCAATAAGGCACCATGAAAAAACGTGAAGAGGGCCAATTAACCGTCTTTTTAGGGATATCACTAATGATTGTGATCACCCTGTTGGCATTTATCATTAATGTTGGACTCTTTGTTAAGGCCAAAATTAACCTTCAAAATGCTGTTGATGCAGCAGCGTGGTCCGGTGCGGCAGTACAATCACGTCAGCTATCTAATATCGCGTACCTCAACTGGGAAATGCGTAATACCTACAAAGAGTGGATGTTTAAGTATTACGTACTTGGACAGATTTCACTAAAAAAAATCAAAAATCTAGACTCTGCCCCAGCGGGAGATACTGCTGCTGTTTACGGTTACTACTGGCAAAAGCACCCCAATCAAATGAACTTTAGAATGGTTCCCTTCTGGAAGCCAAACCAGTCCCCTTATTACAAAGCAGATATTTACGACAAATACAATATCCCCTCTATCTGCGTTAGCTTCAGCCAAACACACAATATCTGTGAGATCTATGCTGTTCCAGGCCTACCCCGCTTTGAGACCAATGGCCTTATGGGGGTTAGTGAGCACAACGAAGCATTCCTTAACAATATTGTAAGGCAAAAATCTAAAGACTGCTCAGACCGCACTAGCCTCAACTTTTCAGTTGCCATGAACTGGGCATATGGAACAGGTTCTGTAACCTTCCAAGGGGCACCTGAGATCGGAACAGATCGTATAGGTTCTTGGGTACAGGCAGTTGAACTTGCCATTCGAATTAGAAACCTTGAGGCCATTGTAAACCGTGCCCCAATTGATATGCCCATTTGCGCGAGTGGTACGGGATGTCTTGATGTGAATACACTTGAAGGGACTCCTGTCCCTATTAATGAGCGCCCTATAAAGGCATTTTGGTCTGCTTTTAGAAATCTAGGCGGTGATGCCAATGAACAAAATGATCTCAAAAATAGCTTTAAATTAACAGAACTTGCTCCTACCCCCTACTCGCCAGCTGGTAGCTCATTAAGCTCACTGTTGATTCCCCCCAGTAGGGAAATTGCAGGAACAGGGGGACTAGCTTCACAGAAATATTATCTAGACCTCATACCCATGCCACTTAATCTGGCCACGCTTTTTACCACCTTCTCACCAACGACGGAAGCTAGTTTCGGTGGTGGGTCCGTTCCATCAGAGGCCAGTTGCCTAGGAACTAAAGCGGCAGTTCCTGTACCTGGCTACCTATTTGGCTTTATAAAAAACCCCCAAGTTATCACTTACTATTCAGTTAAAGGTGAAGTTAATTTCATGGGGCTCTTCTTTCCATTCGTTAGCGATGGAATAAAGATGAAGGCCTATGGCACAGCAAAGCCATTTGGAGGGAGAATCGGTCCAAAGCTCTTTGGATTCTCAGGACAACAAGGAATTACCCCTAATAACGGTACAGATTCTGGCCAACTTAGAAGTGCTCCCTACATCAGTGGACTTGACCTAAAAGGGGATGACTCCTACGAGCCAGGTGATATTCTGCCCACTGTTCAAGACTTTTGGGTTAAAAATGCCGGGTCTGATAACGTTGGAGGGATTCCAGGATCGAGTATTGCAAAGTACGCCATACCCAACATACTATATGATATTCCACCCTCATCTGACTCTTCATCACTAGACCACCATGTAGATGCGATATCATATATTATGACGCTGATCCCAGCTATGAATGAACCTATGTCCCAGACTCCTTCGATTAATGAGTCTCTTGGATTATATGATAAAAAACAGTTCCGAGAATTCTACCGTAATTTACAAATTGGATCTGGCGCAGTGGACGTAACACCAAGCATGGTATCTGCGGCAATGGAAAGAGTAAGGGCGCCAACAAAATATGAGGCCCTCAATTATTTAATTCCGACCTATGAAGATCCAGGAGATAGCACGACTGGTGGATTTGACTCCATTCCAGTAGTTAATAATACAAGCTCCGATCCCTCGAAAATTAGTTATGAGATCTATGCCCCACTCTATGGCCCGGGAACTCTATATGATAACCCTGAGCAAATAAAGAGCGTAATCTACCAGTATATCAGATCAAATGAACCTTCGATCATGACCTATCTCGATGCTTTAAAGTCTGCTCGCGATAACCTAGTTACCCAATCCAGCAAGACAGAGTCAAAAAGTGCCTATTTAGATGCTTCTGATGTTATCTGGAAAGAGCCCACTACCGACTGTACTAGTATTGCGGGACGGTTCTACACTTTCTTCATGACAGATACCCCGCCATCACAAGCAAACTGCATGATCAATACCCTTTCAAATTCCATTTCGGAGTATATCAGTAATGTGGCAAATCCAAGATTTGCCGATTATTACTCGAGCTCATACCAAGCTCCCGCATCCAATGCATCGATCATGACAGCCTATATGCCAGGGCCGAGACAAGGAGCGGCGGAAGATGGTAAAATGACCCACTCTTTTAATATCGGATCCCCCCTACGCTCTAAGCGTAACTTTTACTCTACTAAGTTCATTGCAACAGATAAAATAACTAATACCTCGATCTCAGGTTATAATGAGGCCGGAGTTTACAGTGAGAAGTCATCACTTGGGGCCCCCTCGGAAGATTTTAAAAATTCGTTGGATGCAGGGCAATTGAGCGAATTTGGAGAATTGACCCATTAAAAGTTTCCTAATAAAAATTTAACACTAAGGTATTGAAAAAATTATACGTTCTTATATACTAAAAACTAGAAACAAATATTAGATAACATATTCACCTTTTACCCAGGGACATATCGTGGCAAAAAAAGTAGCTAAGAAAGCTGTAAAAAAAGCAGCTCCAAAGAAAACTGTAAAAAAAGCAGCTCCAAA
>JAGLCH010000338.1 GCA_023146355.1 Bacteriovoracaceae bacterium
TCAAGAAAGAGCTGCCCCTCCCGTGATGTAGCAGTAAGTCTTTGTTTTTTGAGAGAAACATCCCCATGAAGACGGGCCTCCATCTGGGGTAAATTGAAGAATAAATGGTCAGTTTTAAACTGTACTCCCTCTTCATAAGATCGCGTTCGAACGAGACGGCCCTTAACATTTCCACGGTAGTCTGCAAGCTCTTTTGGAATATTGGATTCAAGCTTATCAGAGTTGATATAAATCTTATCTTTTGACTTTGGAACGTAGAGGTAACTCTTCACATTTCCACTTGAAATGGCCATTCCCTCGTTGATTGTATAATTTAATGAATCTGACGTAATTTTAGAGTTTTCAGTTTCTAGAATCACCTCATCAACAAGTTTAAGTGTTCCAGCTTTTTGACTAAAGTTTCCCATCTTTGATTGATAAAAAACTTCTTCCCCATCAGAAGTAAAAGTATTTCCAGTGGGTGAAGTAAAAAAGACTACCCCCTCATCGTGATCAATTGAGAGTCCTTTAGAGTTAAGAAAAAGGTATGGTCTTCCACCTTTTACATAGTAAACAGTGGCCGACTGAAAGTGACTCATTACCTTCTTTTTTTCAGAAATACCTTTAAGTTTATCCCAAATAGATTCTGAAAAGTCGGCAAAGAGCGAGTACAGTACCAAGAAGGTACAGCCAGCAAAAAAAAGATAAATACCCACGGTGTGTTTTGGATGAAACATGACTCTATAATACCTGAATATTCAAGATGTTAGCAAATAGATTCTGTACTCTCGCAAGCTTTACGATCAAAGTGTAATTATGCTAAATTTCCAGATCACTCATGACTAAATAAGGACGAAATAAGTGTCACTTAAAACTATACAAAAAATTGTCGACTCAGGCACAAAATTAACTCCTATGATGCAACAGTACTATGAGATAAAGAAGCAGTATCCAGATATGCTTTTGCTCTACCGGATGGGAGATTTTTATGAACTCTTTTTTGATGATGCAAGAGATGCTTCTCGTATTTTAAATATCTCCCTCACACATCGTGGAAAACTTGGAGATACACCTATTCCAATGTCTGGAATTCCACATCACGCAGCTCCAACATATATAGATAGAATTACGGCCAGGGGACTAAAAGCTGCAATTTGCGAACAAATTGAAGACCCGAAAGAAGCAAAAGGGATAGTTAAACGTGCTGTAACTCAGGTTGTGAGCCCAGGAATGCCATATGATATGGATAAAACTGAAAAAACAGATCAGCGCTTTATGGCATCTGGACTTTTTGATGGAGACAAGTTTCACCTGATCAATTTAGATTTTACTACTGGAGACTTTCTTGGATCGATTGTTGGCTCAGAACAAGAATTTATAGAACGTATTCGTCTCGTTGGACCTAGAGAGTTCATTAGCTTCATAGGGCAATGGGATGAATTCCCTCTACTTTCTCAGTATCTTGAGAAGTCTGATATCCTCCTCACCTATTTGAGTGAAGACTACTTCACTCCAAAATATACTGAGATTTACACTGAAAAAATGATTCCCGCTTTCAAGCACGATAAGGTGATTGGTGGAAATAAATCTCTTATTGGACCAATTGGTGCACTCTCATATTACGTAACATCGACCCAGGGACTGGATAGTATTGTTCACCTTCGCCCCTTTAGACTTGAAAGTGAAGAGGGGAAAATGAAGGTGACTCTCTCAACTCTAATTGGGCTTGAGATTCTTCCAAAGTCCAGAGATCGCTATACAGACAGCATTCTAGGATTCTTTGACCGCACTAAAACGGCCATGGGATCACGAAAACTTAAAGAAGTATTCCAGTCCCCCCTAAGAGATGCTGCTGCCATTAAGAATAGACAAAACCTTATCCAATACTTTATCGAAAATAATGATTCCCTTGAGTTTTTAAGGGGAGAGCTTGCAGATATTAGAGACCTTGAGCGAATTATGGCCAAGGTCACTACTGGAAAAGTTAATGCGGGAGATCTCCTAAATCTTGCGAAAGCAGTCTTTAGCTATCGCACCATCATGGGAAATCTACAGGGAGTTCCATCAGGCGTCCTTCACGACTTTAATGCCTCAGAGCTAAAGGCCATTACAACACTCGCAGATGATATCAAGTGCACTCTCAATGACGCAATTGGAGCATCACTAGATAAAGGGAACCTCATAAAAACAGGTCACCATTTGGAGCGAGATCGTCTCGCAGGACTGTCTACAAACTGGGCAAATGAGCTGATGGCGCTAGAAATGCGCTACAAGGAAGAAACAGGAATTCCAAAGCTAAAAATAAAATCTAACAATGTTGCAGGATACTTCATTGAAATAACAAAAAGCTATTCGAAGCAGGTTCCAGAGCATTTTAATCGTCGGCAGACACTAGTCAATTCAGAACGCTATATAACGGAAGAACTTGCAGGATTTGAAAAAGAAGTCTTGAGCTCAAAAGAAAAACTAGAGCGGCTAGAACGAGAAATTTTTAAAGGTATAGTTAAAGATGTTGCTGAGCTCTCTTCAATTGTACTTAACCTATCATCGACCATTGGCCTAATCGATGTCTTCCACTCATTTTCATGGATTGCCATTCAAGAAGAACTCACTTGTCCAAAAATCTCTCAAAAAAAGAAAATTTGCAAGATCAATGGAGGATGGCATCCCCTTATAAAGTCATTGATCAAAGATCAGTTTGTAACTCACGATATTCAGTTAGATAAATCTAACTTTTTTGGACTAATTACCGGGCCCAACATGGCAGGTAAAACTACTGTAATGAGAGAAATTGCGATAATCCAACTGCTAACTCAAGTTGGTTCATTCGTTCCCGCAGAAAGTGCAGAAGTTGGACTTTGTGATTATCTCTTCAGTCGATTGGGTGCCAGTGATGACATACTTCAGGGGCAATCAACCTTTATGGTTGAGATGAGTGAAACAGCTGAAATTATTCGTCATGCCACCGACCAATCCCTTATTATCCTAGATGAAGTTGGACGTGGAACTTCAACTTACGATGGGTTAAGTATAGCCTGGGCACTGGTAGAGTATTTTATAAAAAAGACTAAAGCGATCACTCTCTTTGCAACTCACTACCACGAGCTGATTGAACTCGTTGATGGGCTCGAACACGCTAAGAACTTCACTGTTGAAACCGTGAATCAGGGTGACGATGTTCAATTCCTTTATCGATTGATCGAAAAAGGGGCAAGCCAAAGTTTTGGTATTTATGTTGCAAAACTAGCAGGCCTTCCTAAAACGATCCTAGAGCGCTCTGCTAATATTTTAAAAACCTTAGAAGAAGACTCCATTGGACATAATGAGAAGATCAATAAGGTATGCAAAACAAAAAGCAAGAGTGATTCTCAGATGTCTATTTTTGATATGCCAGTTCAACCTAAGATTGAGATTCCAGCAAATATGATAAAAATAAAAGATGAAATTGAAGCAATAGATGTAATGGGGATGACCCCGCTGGATGCACTCAACAAGCTAAATGATCTTAAAAAACTTTTGAACTAGTGTCACTAATGCTGAGAACTTGCATACATAAAAAGGGAGACCCACTGGCCTCCCTATAATTTTATAAGCGAATCTTAAAATTAAATATTCTTATTAATCATTGATATAATATCGGCCTCTCCACGAGCACCAACAAAGCTATCTACAACATTTCCATTTTTTACAAAGTAAACAGCTGGAATGCCACGGACCGCATACTTAACAGATAGGTCTTGATTTTGGTCGACGTTTACGTCATAAATCTCGACATTCTCAAACTCACCACTGATTTTTTCCAGTACAGGTCCAATCATCTTACAAGGCCCACACCAGTCAGCTCCGAACTTGATAACCTTAAGATGATCTCCTTCCATTGAACTGTCATAATTTCCTTGATTTAATTCTTTAACTGCCATTTCTCTCTCCTGTTGTTTATATCTAAAACTTATATGATTTATAATCTTATACTTTTGACTCTAAAATGAGTATCGCTCATATCGACAGTGAGGTAAAATTGATATAGCTTATATTTAGGTAGACAATATCTATAGAGGAGAAACACGTGAATTATTCACAACTTAAGTACATCGTTGCCATCAATAAGCATCGCCACTTCGTTAAGGCAGCAAAAGAATGCTCAATAACTCAACCCACCCTTAGTATGCAACTTTCTAAGTTGGAGGATGAGATTGGGGTTATCATCTTTGATCGCAGCAAGTCTCCTCTTATACCCACAAAAGATGGTGAAAAAATTATTGTTCAGGCAAAACTGGCAATGAGGGAATTTAACCGTGTATTTGATATTGCAAGAGAACGTGAAGGTGTTGTTGAGGGCCAGTTTAAATTAGCAATCACCTCAACTCTTTCTCCATATTTAGTACCTCTATTTTTAGAGGAGTTTATAAATAAGTATCCCAAGGTAGAACTCATTCTTGAAGAATGCTCTCCCCTTGATATTCTTCACAAACTATCCAATGATGAAGTTGATGCCGCGATTATGTCGACTCCGATTCACGATGATACAATGATCGAACGTGTTCTCTTCTACGAGCCATTCTATATTTTTGTTGCCGACAATCACCCACTCTCTAAGAAGAAAACAATATCCGAAGGAGACCTCAACACAGAAGAGGTTTGGCTTTTGAAAGAAGGACATTGCTTTAGAAATCAGGCCCTCAAGATCTGTGCCAGCGGTGGACGCGGGATGAGCAGGACGAACGTTCATTTTGAAAGTGGAAACCTAGAGACTCTCAAGAACTTGGTTATGAGAGGGTCAGGCTACACACTTCTTCCCCATCTCGCTATTCACGACCTCTCAAAAGAGCAAAAAAAGTATGTTCGCAAGTTTAGGTGTCCAGCACCTTCAAGAGAGATATCAATTGTCCATCGTCGCGTATTCTTAAAAGAAAAGATTATCGATGCACTACAAGAAGAGGTTCTAAGAAACCTCCCTAAATGCTTAAAGTCTATAAAAAGGGGCAATATCGAAGTTCTCGATACTGCCTGTACTGAGTTTAATTAGAGTCCTTGTATGGCGGCGATATCTTCGTCGCCTATGAGTTTTTCAAGGTCTAATAAAATCTTGACCTGATCATCAATTTTTCCAATCCCTCTGATGAATTTTTGGTGTGCTCCCTGACTAACAGAGGGCATGCAGTCGATCTGTCCTTCTGATATCTCTAGCACTTCGGCGACAGCATCAACAATAAGACCAATGTCTACGCCTTTAACTGAAACGACAATGATACAGGTTCGATCATCGTACTCAATTTCATCGAGACCGAATCGAACTCGAACATTCATTACTGGGATAATTTTACCTCTAAGGTTGATTATCCCCTTTATATAATCCAATGACTCTGGAATATTAGTTATTGTAATCATCCGCAATATTTCGACAACATCGAGAACATTCATTCCATAATTTTCTGATGACACTTTAAAGGTCAAATACTTATCTTCCTGCAGTTCATCGTCATCTTCATAAATATCATTTTCGGCCTCTGCAGTTGCAGTCGTATCTTCAGTTGTCATCTAAACCTCTCCTATAGTGATGTCTATTTCACTTATACTTTTCGGAGATTTCGCAAGAAAGTTAGGTAAAGAATATTGTAGAAGGGTTAAGTAATACCTTCAAAAGACTCAAAGCGGTCATACTCAATTTGATGCTCTTCAACTAGTCCCTTTACGACACTCAGATCCTTTGTAAGTATCCGAACACAGTAGCCACAGTCAGAAGAGAGGGAGCGGGGGACAGGAATAACCTTGTATTGCACATGGTTTCTATCCATTAACTTTGAAGTCCAAATAGCGTAATTATTTGAAAAAAAAAGTACAACACTATACTCAAGCATTCGAAATTTCATCAATTGCATCAAAAAGATAATCGATATCACTTTTCCTTGAAAATGGCCCAAAGGAAATACGAACAGTACCACTTGGAAAAGTTCCCATTGCCTGATGTGCCAGCGGGGAGCAATGGAGGCCGATGCGAGTTTGAATACCAAACCTATCAGATAAAAGAAAACCGAGTTCTGAAGAACTTAATCCCTCTAAGTTAAAGGAAATCGTTCCCGTTTCAATATGCTCGGGGTGTACATAAGTTATTAACTCTTTAACCTCTGATGCCCTTTGGTAAAAATAATTAACTAGCTCTTTCTTATGAAGAAAAATCTTACCAATACTCTCGGCATTAATTGCATCAATACCTGCTGAAAGACCAGCAATCCCAATCATATTTGGCGTTCCACTTTCATATTTATCAGGCAAAAAATTAGGTTGGACTATTTGATCAGAGAGACTACCAGTCCCCCCAAACTTCTGAGGTGACATTTGATCAATATCAAACGAATCATTAATAACAAGTGCTCCCGTGCCCATAGGTCCACAAAGTCCTTTGTGACCGGGAATACCGAGCAAATCAATTCCGAGTTCATCCATATCTATAGGAAGAACACCAATTGACTGAGAGGCATCACAAATTGATATTAATCGGTGCTTACGAGCAAACTCAGAGAATACTTCTAGTGAGACTGCCGTTCCAAAAACATTTGATGCGTGATTAAAAACTACTGCCTTAGTATTTGGTTTAAGGTGCTTCTCCAGGCAATCCAGTGTGTACTGGTGCTTATCGTAGGGGGGAACTACAGTAAACTTAATTGTCCCCTTCTCTTCTAGCGCTTTGAGAGGTCTAATCGTACTATTGTGCTCAAATGAGGTGGTGATAATATGGTCACCTTTTTTAAGGCACCCAAAAATCGCAAGATTTAATGCCTCGGTAGCAGAGGAGGTAAAGATAACTCGCATGGGGCCCATGACTCCACATAGACTAGCAATTTTTTCACGAGTTTCAAATAATAGCTCTCCGGCCTCAATCGATCCCATATGAGCTGCGCGACCAGGACTTGCCCCCACTTCATTCATAAAGTACAGAACGGCCTTTGCAACTCCAGGAGGTTTTGGAAAACTTGTTGCAGCATTATCGAGATATACTTTATTTTTTGACATGAATTATGATCTCACCATTTTTCTCTTCAAATATTGGACTCATATTAAACTTACCTTTGAGCATTCTTAATATATTTTCCTTCGCAACCTCATCGTCAATAAGCACATCAAAAACATCTTCATGCTTCATCGCCTCAATTGTCATGACTAAAGGTGTTGGACAGCTGAGTCCTCTGGCATCTACTTTTTTCATTTCATCACCTATACGAATTTAAATTTAGATCTCATTGATATTCCGATTCCGACAACAAAAAGAAGACCAATAACAACAGCATAGGGAGCATAAGCGGTAACTCCCTTTGGTGAACTCGCAAGCATAAAATTATGTGCAATACCAGCTCCTGTGATCATCCCCATTACAAAAATAGCAGAATCACTATCTCCTTCTCCTGCGAGAATAAGTTGTCTACCAGGACATCCTCCGGCCATAACAAATGCAGTACCAGAAAGTACCATTCCAAAGAAATTCCATAGACCATCAGTATGAGCAATGGGCTGCCCTACAAAACCAGGATTAAACTGACCTAGAAATAGGTTGGCAACAAAAGCAAAAATGAGCAAAGAGATTACACCTGAAAAAAGGTGAAAGTCCCTTGCCACAAAAATATCTCTAATCGCACCCATTGTGCAAAAACGACTACGTTGAGCAATCCCACCAATTAAAAGACCGGCAGCGAGACTTATCCATAATGGAGCATACATTGCGCCCGGACCTTTAACACTTGAGTAGATAGCATTCCCACCAAACTTAGGAGTAAAAATGGCCAATAGAAGTAATCCAAACATAAATGCAGGAAAAACCCATCCAGATGCCTTCTTACTTTTATAAGCTCTTCCCAGAGAAAAACCATTTTTTATAAACTGTCCTCCAATAACGGTTCCAACAATTAATCCGAGGAGCCCCCAAATAGCATTACCATCTCCGCCAGCAAGGCGAAGAAGTGTTCGCCAAGGGCAACCAAGAAATACCAAAGCGCCAATCATTGCAAAGATTCCTAAAAAGAATCGTATGATAGGAGCAGATCCACCGCGCGGCGAATACTCTTTTGCCATCAGCGATGCCACAAGCGAGCCGAGTACAAAACCAATTACTTCCGGTCGCAAGTACTGAACTACAGCGGCCCGATGAAGACCGAGAGCTCCAGCAATATCACGCTCAAAACAGGCAACGCAAACGCCCATATTTGGAGGGTTTCCCATGAATTGTAAAAAGGCAGCAATCAGCCCAATAATAGCACCAACTAAAATAATTCCCTTTTTTGATGCAAAGAAATTAGTCATGCAGTCTCCTTAAAGTTATTTTTCAAATATTTTAAGATGGAATCAGTATTTTTGCTCATATCAGCACTTTTAATAATAAGATGGTGAAAGAGCTCTGACTCTCTTTTTTTAAGCGCATGCCAGTAGCCCTTGTCATAGTAATCAAGAAGTATATCAGCAGCAGATCGAATATCACCATTATCAAGAAACTCTTCAACAGCTTGGAGATTTTGTCCCCCCAGTTTCTTCCGAATTCTACCCGAGTGAAATTTTAAATCCTCAATATCAAAGTCTCCGTATTCTATCATAATCCGGTCGAGGCGAAGGTCGCGTACCAACTCAACTACAATTGAAGTGGCGATTTTCATCTGCTCAATCAGTGGCGCAACAATTCTCACTCTACCAATATTTGCACTCTCTCCTTCAATCCATACAGTTTTACTAAGATCAAATTCTCGGAGAATGTTATTGCAATTATTTTCAAATTGTTCTGTTGTTGGTTGCTCTGCTTGCCCTAAAAGACCAAATGCTGATCCTTTATGATTGGCAAGCCCCTCCAGGTCGATAACTTGTTCTCCCCGCTCGCGAAGAATATGAAGGATCTCGGTTTTTCCACTTCCCGTTAATCCACCTAACACTAAAAAGTTAGTTGTCTTATCAAACTCAGTTCTAATATGTGCTCGATAGGCCTTATAGCCACCTTTTAGAAGTCCTGTTTTAATGCCAGCAGTATTTAGAAGCCACACGAAAGATCCACTTCTCATACCACCACGCCAGCAGTGTACCAGTACCTGTTCACTACCTGATCGCTTTAAAAGTTTTTTGGATTCACTGACAAACGATGCAAGCTTTGGGCCTACAATTTCAAGGCCACGGTGCACCGCTTTATCTTTTCCCTTTCTCTTGTATATGGTTCCAATTTCTTCTCTCTCGCTGTCTGTAAAGAGTGGTATATTATAGGCACCAGGAATATGTCCCTGAGAAAATTCTCCTGGGCTCCTAACATCAATAATGGGGGAATCTTTGCCTGAAACAAGAAATTGTTCCGGAGATAATGCTGTGCTCACAGATAACCTACCTTAATACGATTTCATAATCAGTCTTTTCTACAACTCGACCAATCACTTTATGACAACATGTACCTGCTGCCTCAAGGTCAGCTAAAACAGCTTCTGCTTTATCACTGGAAACGGTCATAACAATTCCTCCCGAAGTTTGAGCATCAAAACAAAGCATCTTAAGTCCGTAATCAACACCTGAGTCTAGGAGCTGATCACCTAACATGTCCTCATTTTTAAATGCAGCACAAGGTATATGACCATCATCGGCCAGCTTAGCAGCTCCACTCAAAAGTGGAACATCCTTTACTTTAATTTCGATGGTGACTTTACTAGCACGTGACATATTATAGAGGTGTCCAATCAACCCAAATCCAGTAACATCAGTACAGCAGCGAACACTGTGCTTCTGCATCACTTCCGCTGTGTCCATGTTGAGAATTTTCATATTTTCAATGGCGGCCCTATAATTCACTTCCGATGCCTTTCCATTTCTCCAACCCGCAGCTAAAACACCTGCACCAAGAGGCTTTGTTAGGATCAAAACATCTCCGGCCTTGGCATTATCATTTGAAATAATTTTATCAGGATGGACTGTACCTGTTACAGCAAGGCCATATTTTGGAACATCATCATCAATAGTGTGACCACCTGAAAGGCACCCACCTGCTTCAATCATTTTTTCGGCCCCCCCTCGCAAAATTTCTTCGAGAACTTCAAGTTCAATTTTTGACGAGGGAAACATCACAAGGTTAAGAGCAGTGATAACCTTTCCACCCATTGCAAAGACATCACTTAGAGCGTTGGCCGCTGCAATCTGTCCAAACTCAAAAGGATCAGAGCACACGGCGGGAAAGAAATCTGTAGTTTGAATAATAGCAACATCGTCAGAAATTTTCCAAACGGAGGCATCATCACTTGTATCTGTTCCAACAAGAAGATTCTCGTGATTAATTTTCGGAATATTTGCAACAACTTTGTGCAGTACGGTTGCTGGAAGCTTTGCTGAACAGCCACCCTGTGCCACTGTAGTTAAAAGGTCAAAAGTAGATTTCTTATTCATGATTTACCTATAGATCTATTATTAAATTACGACCTAATATACCGGTAAATACAGACAAAATCATAAGAATTTTCTTAATTCTTCAATGAGAGCGGCTTTTTTGACAGGTTTTAGTAAAGTACTATTTGATCCAGCATCAATGCACTTCTCAATTTCATCATGCATAACATAGGCCGAAATCGAAATAATAGGCACACCCGCCTTGCTATGGTCTTTTTCAACCCTGCGGATGATCTGAGTTGCCTCGTA
>JAGLCH010000339.1 GCA_023146355.1 Bacteriovoracaceae bacterium
TCAAGAGGCATTTTTTTATGAAGCTACAGGATAATTCATTAGTTGTTAAAGAGAATTCCTATTCGATTACGTTGTCTAAAGTTTATACAATCTATCTAGATATATTTATCAAATCCAAAGTAATACCTGCCTTCCTTGAATTGCCTAACGTGCTGTTATTTTATCATCAATAGAAAGGGTACTAGTATTGGCCCCAATTTTTCCAGCTATTTCATAAATGATACTTGGATATGGAATACTTGCCTTCAAAGTTATGACGGTATAAAAAACATCAAAATTGAGCGAGGAAGAAATACTTCATTCTTGCTGCAATCATCAATAGGGAAAGAACTATGAAAATATTATTAATCTTATTCTTTGTTTTACTTGCCAGCTGTAACGACAAAGACCAATCCTTTGATCCACCCGCTAAATCAAAAATCACTCTAAATCAAAAAGAGCAGGATATTGTAAGGGGCAAGAAACTTATCGATAGCTTCGATGGTAATGTTTTTTATGACGACGAGCAAACTACAGAAAAGACCAAAAGTTCCTCAACTATTGATAGTCAGATCGAATTAATCAGCAGTGATTTCGGAGATGATATTTCCAGATACATGAATGTTTTAGAAGGGGTTTTGAATCTCTCAATTAAACGAAGCGATGATTTGAATGAACAGATTGTTGATATAATCAAAATTACTGCTGAGCAAAGAGCAGAATATAAGCATTTATATATTTTGATAAAGATAATTAATATTATTAAAAATAAATTTGAATTTAATCAAGAGTCACTGTTCGATTCAAATGAGTTTCTATCTGCCTTGTATTCTTTGGTTGAGAATGGACTTCAACACCTAGATCGGCCAATATTTCAGCTTTATGGACTTGACCGTCTTGTGTCTAATAAGTCGAATTTTATTACTATTTTTACACCCATCATTTTAGGTTCAAGTACAGATGTAACATTTAGTGCAGTGGAACATGAAATAATAAAGCGATACGCTGACAGTATTGCATCCATTGAAGTTGAAGATGAAATTGAACTTTTAGAAGAGACATATATTCATCTTGCAGATATATTTTCTAAAAATGCTATATGGCAGTTAAAAAACTATACTACAATTGATTCTCCGCTTGTTGGGATTTCAAACCTATCTAGGGCGTTGGATAATGTCTTTGTTGATGGTCTTTCGGCGAAGCTTTCTTCAAGAGCTCAGTATATCAAATTCCAAGCATTTGATTTAAAGCTTATTAACTTTTCTTCTGAGAACTCAGAGTCACTTGTTTTCGTTAATGTTAATCACTTAATTAAGGAATGTGATGAATCTGTGGTCAGTGCATTTTATCCACTATTAAAATATAGTTTTCAAAAGTATTTATCAGAAGAGATTGCAGACGATAGTGGTTTTTTAAAAAAGTATCTATCAGCTAAGTTTAATGCTGGAAATGAAGTAAAGCTTTTCTACCGTTATAAAAATATTTTAGCGAGCATTAATGCAATCAGAGGGCCAGGTGTAGTAACAGATGAACTAAATCTTTCATTTAAAAGTTATATTCAGAAGCTAAGTGAAAAGTCCTCTGTTGAAATAGAAAGAATGGAGGATGGATCTATCTTTTTAAAAGGAAAGGGGACAATTCAGTTATCAGAAATTGTAAAAAATAAAAGTATGGGTGGAGGAATTCTCTCATATCCTGGTATCGTTATTTTACTTGATGACCATGTTTCTCTCTCTTTTGCTAAAAACTCAATCTTTAGTACTTATGATGAAGAGTCTCTTGATAATGGAATCCTAGCAGAGATAACTAGAAGTACTGCAAAGGGAAGTATACCTGTTCAAAGGCATGTTCCAAGACGATATGAAAGCTATAAGTGCAAATATAACAGGCCCTTCAAAAAATGTTGGGGTGAAGATAGATTTGCACACACCTTCTCAATAACTCAAGGGAAGGCACCATCACGGCCCATTTTGCCATTACCTATGAATAAACCAGATTCTATAAAATTAAGTATAAGCTCATTAAGTGGTAGCAATACATCTGTGTTTCTATCTCGTGGGCAAAATGGTGCAAAAGGGATTCAAGGTATATCTTCGCCATTATGCAATGAGAGTGGAGTATACACACCTTGGCAAGGCCTTGAAGGTGTTACGAGAACTGCCGGAAACAACTCAACAGGCTTTAATAGTGGGAGACGGGGATTATCACCTGTTAGAAGAGATGTAAATGCAGGTCTTGGGAGTGATGGAGAGGCAGGAAGAGATGGTCCTAACTTCACAATCAGCAAACCATTTCTTAATAATGGCCCTGCTTTAGCTTTTCTCGCAGGCGCAGGGGGGCTACCTGGAGATATGGCAAGCTGTAGGTCGGGACTAGAGTCACTACAAGAACTTGAAGGATCAGTGGGAGCTCGAGGGAAAACTGGTGTGCTCGTAATCGGAGCATTTAATCAATAGTCTAAGATATTTTTCTATACTAGTACTATTCTGTTGTCTGTGACCTTACCTCTTACTTCGCCACTAATACTAGACCCGAGTAATAAGCTCAATATTCTTGGGCCACCATTACTCGGTTTAGTCTAGGTGGAACTATATTTTTCACCGCGATCGCTAATTGCGGCATAAAAAATATGTGGCCTTGCCATATCTTATCCGTAAAAGGAAAATTAGATGTTTGGAATTTGTAGATTGATTTCTCTGAAAACATTGGTGCCACAGTGAACTTCGCCCATAAGGTCGTGATACTCAGCTTTTTCCATGATGAAATGAACCTTCTCATTTCCACCAACTGCTTTTCCAAGCTGATCATGAAC
>JAGLCH010000034.1 GCA_023146355.1 Bacteriovoracaceae bacterium
AAATCTCCGAGGAAAAAGACTAGATCATTTTTTGATATTAATTCATTCCAATTATCAATGATTGTCTCATCCATCCTCTCTGCAGATTCAAAAGGACGTTTGCAATATTTTATAATATTGGCATGCATAAAATGTATATCACTGCTAAACCAAATATTGTCATAATGCTTTAGGATATTATTATCTATCTCAAAGTAATTTTCAGGATTATTCAATATAAACCTCTCAGTAATACATATAATCTAATTTTTCTTCAACTCTTCACTTATTCTTTTAATGGATACTACGACATCATCAACTTTGGGCAGTTCTCCATAGACTAATGTTGAAAAAGTATCATGGTAATAGGAATCAAGTTGCTTCATTACCTCTTTGGGATCATTGAAAAGCAGTGACCCAGATAACTTTTTGTCCATCCATGGCCCTTGAAATTGACTATTCTTCCGATCATCATCTCTAACTGCTTCGATCATAGAATGAAAATCACCATTCAATAATTTTTTTATATCTTCCGTATCAAGAAGTTTGTGAAGATCATAAATATGGCGAATTCTCTCTCTAATTCCATTAATAGGATTTTCAGCATATCCGGCCCGAACTAGTCCCATAACCTTTTCAGTAAATGTTCTTTCCATATCAAGAACATTTACTGAAAAATCATGAAGCTCATACTTATCAATCAACTCTTCGCTTACTCCCTTTATAAAATCTCCAAGTATGGATGAAATTTTCATCTTTTTATAAGGAGTAGGGTTGGCAAAAGAGTTAATTTCTAAAATAAGATTGTCGTAGGCGTGTCCAAAGTCATCATCTTCAATAAAGCGAGGATAACTATATGCAGTTTTTCTAAACTTTGATCCCTTGCTCGTCAGTTCATGATCATTATTAATTTCAAAAGGTGAACTCATAAGTTTTGCTTCAATTCTTTTGATGAGATTCTTTATCTGGCCGCCAGTTTCGTCACCTTTTAGCAGCAGTGCAAGATCAATATCTTCTGAAAAACGCTCCACTATTTTGTGTGCCTTTGATAAAGAAGTTCCTCCTTTAAAAACAACTTGATCAGCAAATTCAGAGTTAGATAGATTTTTAAGAATATAAGTAACCCAATAGTCTTTTTCAATATAAAGTGTTCTAATTCCAGTTTGATAATTAGCTTTAGTTACAGCATCTACAAAATCATCTTTTTCTAAGTGTAGCTTCATCTTATACTCCATCTATTTTTATTGGGAAGGATCTTATCACTGATTCCAATATTGTAACTCGTTAGTGGGTTTAAACTTTGCTTCAAAACTTTAAAACGACTGTTGCCAATATCCTCTAGAATTGCCCCGAGAAGTGCTCTTACTGCCGGTTTATAATTAAGTCCATACTTAATAATTTTTCGCTGATCTTCTCTATTCATTTTACTTATAATGCTAATTAATCTTTTAAGTGCATCAAGTATACTTGTACCAGGAATTTTTTTTATATCTTTTAATGCGTCTAAAATTTGTAAATATAGACCGTCCTCTATTGGAAAATCACCCTCTCGTTTCTGATATCTTACCTTGAGATTACCGATTTTTGATTTTCTGTTGTACTTCTTGCCAACGATAATAATTTCATTAGGAACTTGAGTTGTAATGCCCAGTCTATTATAGGCCTCACATCCTGAAATACGGCCATCATTTAGAAGAATTTGAATTACCTCATCTTCTCTAGGTCCAGTTTTTCCAAATTTAGTATTTTTTGGTTTATAAAATTGCCCCTTCTTGAGTCGCTCAATTATTCCGTTCTTTACCATTCGACTTAGAGCTAATGCGACCGCATTGGAATTCTGAAGAACGGAAAAATCCTGATAGGTCAGAATTTTTCCTTCTTCCATATTCATTACAATTTTTTTTACTTCTTTTGCTATAGTCATACACATATCCTATCACGTTTTGACATGTTTTTCCATCGTTTTACTTGTCGTATTTAATAGAAGAAATCTTAACGTGAACGTATTTTCAAGTAGTTGTCGTTTGACAGACGAGGAAAGTCTTTGAAATCATTCCAGAATTGTTGCTATTTAACGATTCTAGAAAATCGCATTAGCGCTCCCCCTTGGGAGTACCAAGTTATAACTAAAGCCCTGTTTTTACAGGG
>JAGLCH010000340.1 GCA_023146355.1 Bacteriovoracaceae bacterium
GAGGCCAATTAAAATGGCACATGGGTTTGTTTTCTACATCCTTATTTTTGCTTTTTCAATCTCTTTTTCGCAGCCTCCGCGCGATAGCTCTGATCTTTATCAAACTTAAATATCTGAGAATAGTGTACAAGCCTGTCAATCGCTGCCGTTGCAACCATTTTGTCTTTAAACAAGCTATCCCACTCGCTAAAAGCTAAGTTTGTTGTGATGAGGATCGACTTACGTTCATATCGATCACTTATGAATTGAAATAAGAGATCTCCCTCTGTCTTCTCAAATGGAATATATCCGAGTTCATCAATTATTATTAAATCGTAGGCCATGAGTTTTTTAAAGAAGTTGGTTAGTGTTAGATTGTTTTTGGCCTTAACCAGTTCTTGCATTAAGCTGCACCCAGTGTGAAACAAAACTTTATATCCTTTCAAGCAAAGTTCACGACCAATTCCCATTGCGAGGTGTGTCTTACCAGATCCAGGTGTACCAAAAAAAATTACATTATTATAATCGCCCAGAAAGTTACCATGACAAAGCTGATGGATTGCTTCTTTTGAAATATCCACTTGTGTAAAATCATACTCAACTATTGTTTTAAGCTTTGGGAACTTTGCACTTTTAAGAAGGTGTTTAACTTTGTTGTTAAATCTCTGCTCGACTTCCCTCTTAGATAAACTTAAAAGGTATTGCTCATAGCTGTACTTTTCTTCAAGGGCCATCATTGCTAATTCCCCATACTCTGAAAGTATTGTTGGTAATCTTAAATTTTTAAGGCTCGTATCAAGACTGGCCTTTAAGCTTGCTTCCATTTTCTTCTCCTGTTAGAAATTCGTCATATTTTTTTAAGTCCAACTCAAGTGGTTTTATGTCATAAATATTTTCCATATCATTGGTAATTAATCTGCTTAATTGATTCGCCGACAATTCTGCTGAACTTTCAATCGCTAACTCCATTGCAACAGTGATAAGCTCTTTTCCGTGTTTACTCATTAGTTTGAGGCACTTTAGGTAATCCTTATCGGAACTTCCTCCTGCAATCATTTTTTCATAAAATGATTTCCAAGCAGGTCTTTCGAATAGTACATCTCGATATTTCCAGTCTTTCATTGCTCCAGTTTTTTTCAGCAATCCATCAATCACATGTTCTGGATTTATAGATACGAGTCCACGTGGGCCATAAATTCTTGAATGAGAACACACAATTTTTCCGTTATAGATGGTTTCGATATGACCGGTGTAGATTCTTGTTTCAATACTTAGTCCAATGTATCTGCTCGGAACAGAATACATATGACCAGTTTTTTCAAGAGTAAAAAGTGAGTACTTGTTGATTGATACTACGGCAGTTCTGAAGCAACTGAACTCAGTTTTAGGAAGTGAAATTAACATCTCAGTTTTAAACTTTGAACTTACACTTTGCTTTTTATTGTGATCGCGGCAAAGCTCCCATACAAACTCTTTAAACGCCTCAATATTTGTAAATGAAAGATTGTTCAGTGAAATTCGAGCGTAAATTTTCTTTTTGATATATTTGTTGTTTGCCTCAACATTACCTTTCTCATTTCCTCGTCCTGGATTACAGAAGTCTTGCTCAAATCCATAGTGCTGTTGGAATTGAGCAAAGCGGGCAGTAACAATACGATCTTTGCCGGAAAGGATTTTGGTAACAGCGGGACTCATATTATCTAGCCGATATTTTTTAGCGATTCCTTGAAACTCTCTAAAAGAATCCACGGAACCTTCTGCAAATGCTTCAAATGAACAATGGTAAAATGGAGTCACGAAATAAGCATTTGAAAAGGGAAGAGACGTGACCCAAAGATATACTTTCCTTTTGACTCCACCAATTGTGATGTGAAACTCTGTGAAGTCACCCTCCATAATTTCGGCTGGACGAACTTCTCTTTGAAAGTAGACCTCCTTCCCCTTGAGCGCGTTTCTCAGGTCTTTCGTTTTACGTCTAAGCGTCCTTTCGCTTCCCTCGTAGCCAATTGCTGATACATATTCATATAGCTCGCTCAGAGGTAATTTATGATTTAACTCAAGTTTTTCTTTAACCATTTGATAAAACCCAACCATTGGGTCAGCTCTATTCGAAGGCTTTTCTCTTGAATATTGTGGGATATGGCCATCCTTAAGATACCGGATAACAGTTCTCCGGCTAATACCAATTGCCTTAGCAATCTCATCTTGGGATTTCCCCTTGTTTCTAAGTTGAATGATCAGCTTATAGTCAGTCATTGAAATCATCTCTTTTAAGACTCCTGAAAAGTTATTTAGGAGTCTTATTATAAGGTTTCAATGTGACATTTTAGTTGGCCGGTAAAAGTGACAGTTTAATTGGCCCTATCCACTCCTATCATTCCAGGGAGTTCTA
>JAGLCH010000341.1 GCA_023146355.1 Bacteriovoracaceae bacterium
CTAGTAACCAAATAATGGCATAATTTCATAATTAGATAGAGTGCGCTTGGTTTTTGAAAAATCACGTGTCATCCCTAAAAGAAATCCTCCGCCCCCTGCACCACAAAGCTTAAGATAGAATTCTTCAGACTTTAGCCCCTGCTTCCATAAATCTTTGTAGAGTTTAGGAATCATTGGAGAAAAGTTTTTATATTGAAAATAAGAGAGCTTATCAAAGCCCTCTACAAATTGATCAGCATCTCCTTTTAAGAATCCCTCAATACAGCGATTATTTATTGGGATCAATTCGTTATTGATCTTATTCATAAATTTCTCATTGCTACATTTTTCAAGAAAAAGATTCACAAGAGGTTCAGTTCTTCTGGGGCGACCGGTATTGAGAAGAAAAATACATCTTTGCCCTTCGCTTTTATACTCAGGGATATCAACAGGAGTAACATCGTTTTTAGAACGAATAAGAACTGGAGAATCCAAATAACTAATAAGTGGATCAAAACCAGAACTTGCACCATGAAAATATGATTCCATTACAGAAAAAATCTCTTTTAGTTCTGCAACCGATCTATTGCCGGCGCCATAATGATCGTAAAGGGCAGCAATAAGAGCGCCTGAACTCCCTACTCCATAACCCTGAGGGATAGTAGAATCAAAAAACAACCCCTGAGCAACATCGAACTTAAAAGATGTTGTATCGAATTCAAAGTTTATTTCGCCAGCATCCTCTAGACGCTCCATATATTGAGCAAAAGAGCTTAGCTCCATATCTCGATACTGATTAAAGGGGGAATCTGATTGGCGAAAATTTAAATGTCCAGTAAAAGTATGATAGTTTACGGCGAGGGCCATAGAGTCTTTGATGACACTATACTCTCCAAATAATAATATCTTAGAACAAAATTCTTTTTTTAAAATCATCGTATTTTCTGAGGTCCTTTACCAATACGGTCATAGATAACTCTCCCCTCAGCAGCAAAAGCACAGAGGTCATTTTCAATGAACGTTTTAACAGTATCCTTAACACTATCAGGGTAAAGGATATGTATATTAGGACCAGCATCGAGTGTGAAGAATATTGGTGTTCCCGTCTTATTACGGAATGAACGAATTTTCTCAATCACTGAAATAGTATTTGGACGCATAAGAAGATAGGAGGGATTTGAGGTCATCATCATGGCATGAAGAGTTAGTGCTTCTTCTTCCAAAACATTACCAAATTGCTCAATGTCGCCATCAACTAGTGCTTTATGTGTTCTTTTTAAGTTTGCGTGGGCCTGATCGTAACGGACGCTAGCAAAGAGGTGCCCATTCATTAAGTTATGTCCGGCGCGGCTCGATACTGACTTTTCTCCAGCATCGACAATTACAACCGCATCATGAAATGTTTCAAAAATTGGATGTATATCAACAGGAATAGCGTACTCATCTGAAGAGCCAGAAAGATCACTGATCCCCCAACTTGTGGCGCCGCCATATAGTGAGCGACAAGCACTACCTGAACCGAGTCGTGCAAGAAAATTAGAACGTCTAAAAAAGTCCTTACACTTCCCTACAATTTTCTCTTCCATAGAAACGAGGCAAAGTGCCAATGCACTCATTGAAGATGCCGAAGAGGCAATTCCAGCAGAGTGTGGAAAGGAATTGCTTGATTCAATAGTGAGATCATATTTAACAAGAAAAGGCATTTCATCTTGTAAAAGAGAGAGATACTTTTCAATTTTCCCATAAAAAGTAGAATTCGATTTCCCCTCGAAGACAAACTCTAACTTACCACTTCCCTTTACCCAGGAAATTTGTGTTGAAGTTGTACACTCATTAAGAGTAAAGCTGATTGAAGGATTCTTGGGAAGCTGAATACCATGCTTCCCCCAATACTTAACAATTGCAATATTTGATGGCGACTTCCAACTAGATATTCCGCTTTCACTTACCAAAGTTCTCTCCAATTAGTGAATGGTACGTTCTTTCTTCTCTTCAAAAGAGGCCTTTAGGTCATCTCTTGAGAGAATCAATTCATCATAATCAAGAAATACATGATGTCCTTTGCTGGCAAAATACTCACGAGTCTCTTCCTTAGAGCGGTCACTTGTAATCATCACAAAATCACCGCCCCAAGCGCCAAGAGACTTAATTTCTCCCCAATAGTCAGAGAAGAAAATATCCTTTGCTCTTGTAAGACCTAGGCCCTTTGCAACAAGCTCTTCATGGGCCTTCACTAAAAACGAAAACTCTTCAATGCTTGCAGCATTTACCATGTCAGCTGTAATATTTGATAAATTTGTAATTAGCTCTGCTGGAAACGGACTTTTCGAGCGATAGAGACTAATTCCTTCTTTTGAATCCTGCTTACGGCCAAGATATACAAAGAAAAGATTTTCTCTAAATTCTGGATCAAAATTTGTTGTTGCCCAGTTAGGACCTTGGTTTTTCATCTGATAAAGAATTGGTCCATCTGACTGAGCACAGGCAATGTCATATCCAGACCCACCATAGGCCTTAAACAAAAGCTCAAATGGACTAACATAGGCCCACTGAGAAATATTATATACGAGAGTAGAACTACTTCCGAGTCCCCACTCAAGAGGAAAACCTAGTTTGGTTTCAACCTTAACATCGACATCATCACGCAAGAAGTGAGGATTCTGTTTGCGAGCTTGTCTTAGAACACTTTGAAGAACTTCGACTTCAGGCGCAGGATTTTCATCAAGACATTCGAAGTGCCAAAACTCAAAGTTACTTTCTAGCCAACAGTTCCCGTTAACATCGTAACTTTTCCAGTTAAGTTTAGGCGAGTATGACTGTTCGTAGGAAACAGAGAGAGACTGACCAACCTTAACAGGTAGTGCCAATGCTAAAGCACCATCTAGAATAAAGTACTCACTAGATAATAGTAGCTTCCCTCTTCCGTAGTAGTGCTGATCCGGCTCAGGAAGTTTGATACTTGTGTCTTCCATCATATTCATCATATCTTAAAATCCCCTTAATTCTGACAAGTACTCACGTACAGCATTAAATGAAATATCCTTGTCTACAAAAAAATCTCTTACAGTATTACGTTCTAAATCTGTTGCCTCTAAATGATTTAAAATATTCATAAGGTGCATTTTCATATGCCCCTTTTGAATTCCTGAAGTCACAAGACTTCTAAGTGCTGCAAAATTTTGAGCAAGCCCTAAAGCTGCTGCGACTGACATAAGTTCAGGAGCGCTGGGTTCGCCAAGCATACGAAGTGAAAGGTTTGCAAGTGGATGTAGTTTTGTAAGTCCCCCTACTGTGCCTACAGACATTGGAATATCAATCCAAAATTTGAAAACTCCATTGTCGATATTTGCGCGACTTAATGAGCGATATTGTCCATCGCGAGCAGCATAAGTATGCCCGCAAGCTTCAACAGCTCTAAAATCATTTCCAGTAGCAAGGATGACGGCGTCAATACCGTTAAAGATCCCTTTATTGTGGGTGGTGGCCCTATTTACATCAATTGTTGCAATACGAACTGCGAGAGTAAATTTATCAGCAAATGCCTGGGGATTCATTCCATGAGCGGGATCATCGAGCTCATCAATTGGACAACTAACAGAAACTCTCACTAAGCACTCAGGTGAGTAATTGGAAAGGATGGCCATAATGACTTCGGGAACATCTTCAGTTTTTGAAGAAACTAATTGAACAAAATTTTGTCCTAAGGCCTCAAGAACGGAATTAATAAAGTTGGCACCCATGGCATCACAGGTTTCAAAGTCGGCCCAAAGTTGCATATAGCCGGGTTCATCTGCGGTGCGATCAATCAAGCGAACGGAGAGAAGTCCACCACCACGCTTTTCCATATTAGTAGTGAGTTCAGTAACAGAATTTAAAAGCTGGATCTTAACTTCTTCAAAAACATTTACAAGCTCTAAAGGATCACCTGCCCAGCGAAGGTGAACCTGACCACTCTTAGTTGTAGAGATAACCTCTGCTTTAAAACCACCGCGGTCGAGCCAAAACTTACAGGCCTTAGATGCAGCAGCAACAACAGAGCTCTCCTCAGTTACCATTGGTACGGTATAGAGTTTATCGTTGAGTAGAAGATTTGGACAAACTCCATAGGGGAAGTAAAAATTAGAAATTGAATTTTCAGTGAAGTCATCAAAGATTTTTTGCTGACTTAAATCACTGTGCCAGAAGCTTTTGAGAAGTTCCTCAGGACGATATACATTAGAGAGATCACGCTCAGCTAGAGTGCGAATCTTTTCTAATTTTGAAAGTTTTGAAAACCCATGAATTGGTTTCATTATTTCTTTATCCTTATAAAACGTCTGGCGAACTCAAGCCCACCCACCTCTTTCTCCATAAACTGGTCAAGGTTGTCATATGACTCTGCATATTTAAGTAGACGATACGCCATTCCGTAGAGGGTATTTCCCTCACACTTATCAGTATAGTAGTGGCCATCAAGAAAGCTTGATACCCCTCCAGACACAATAAAATCAGTGACTTGAGAACTGCCGCTAGTAGTCAATTGATTGACTATTGCTATCATTTCATCAGCAGAATGTCCAATTGTGGACAGCCCTTGAAGTGCATCACTACCAAGCTCAGAATTTCGAAGCATTTCAAGTGCAGAAAAATTAGTACCACCAAATGCGGCAAACTCAATAGCCCCTAGTGGAAGCGAACAAAGGGCCTTTAAGCTCTCGGGGCCCATACCGCAGCCAACCTCTTTGACGACTACAGGGTAGTCTGAAAGATCCAGTAAATGTTTGATTGTATCGATTGGAGGATATTTAAATCGGTCCCCCTCGAACTGGATAAATTCCTGCATTGGATTAACATGAACAATAAGGCCTGTGACCTCAAGTCTATCAAGTGCCTCTTTTAGGGTATCGTATTTGTGCCCAAGAATAATGTCTTCAAGCTGCGCAATACCAATATTTGCCATTAGTGGCAGACCATCACCGATATATTTTCTCACGGCAAAATCATCAATTAATTTAGGATTATCTAACAGTGGCCGGATGGAACCGAGGCCCATACCTATTCGGTATTTTGCTGCAACCTTGGCGAGGTTCTGATTGATCTCTTTGGCGGTTCCTGTCCCACCAGTCATACTGGAAATCCAAATCGGATAAACTAGCTTGCTCCCAAGAAAACTGACACTTAAGTCAACTCCCTCCGCATGGGAAGAAAGTAGCGGTTCATAGCTAAAGCGGGGATCTAGTTGATCGATTCCTACATAGGCCTCTTCGGCCAGCTTGATATGGTCTTTTTTTCGATCTTTCACAGGCCTCCAAAATCAGGATCAATTTCCATTTAACTCTATTCAATATTCTCAGAGGATCTTACCCTTTGTCAGTGCTAGGTCCAACTAATTGGTAATATTTTTATTATATTAAGATACCCCAGCTAGTATAACTAGCTGATTATACGTTTAGAGTATAGATAAAATTTAGATCGATTTCACGCCATTGACTGCGATAAAGGGAACCGAGTAACGGTATTTTTGAAGCCACTTCTCACTAAGGCATGCATGTCCCCCTTTCCCCCACCCAATTCCCCAACTATTGGCGGCAATAAGGCAGTAGCGCCCCTCACTTCTGTGAAGTTTTTTTGGAAGTAACATATGACCAACCAGCAAAATGGCATGACCTGCGGCGTGGCCATCGAGACTTCCTCCTGCTGATTTATGGTTGAGAAAAACATATCCCTTATTGCGATAGAAATTTTTCGAGAGCTTAAAACCTCCTACCACAGGGTGATTGTTTTTAAGAGCATTCAGAACTTGATTGAGAGTATCCACTTGATAAAATGAATCTACCTTTGCCACCCCCTGATTGCAGCTTGAGGTTAAAGGAATCTGCGTAGTATTGCCTCCCACTGCTTTGGGATTGTAGTGACAGTTATCTCCAGAGGGAATATCAAATCCACTAGATTTTTGTGACGTTCGATAACCAGAGAGCACCCACGAGCCCTGTTTTGAACAGGGGGACCTTTGGCATTTTGGTTTACTTGACCAGTAAAAATACTGCTCTGAGAGATTTCTATCCCGACCATTTTGGGCCAAGACAATTTCTAAGGCACGAGTACCGGCAAAGGCGGCACAAGTTGGACGACGCCCTTGATCTTTAACCTCAGAAAAAAATGCTCCTTTGACCATGTGAACATCATCAAAAACAGATAGCTTCACTTGTTTCAATATTCGCCGTGGGGGTTTTGCTTCCTTATGCGGTGGAACTTCTCTCTGCGCAGAGGCAAAGTCGGCCTCAATATCAACGAGGTTTTCTTTGTATACTGGAATCATCCCCAAAAATCTTTTTTGATCTATTTCCCATTTCTTTAATAGCTTCATTTTTTCTTCTTCCCATGAGGATACACGTTTGAGAGATTTTTTCTCCCATGCGCGTACACTGTCGATTGAGAGCCGTTTGGGGCGAGATGACGTCCTATTATTTTTTTTCTTGGCCTTCATCGCTTTAATTTTCTCACGATTCCTCTTAAGCATTAGCTCTACTTTCTCTTTTCCGCTAAGACCCTTTGCGCCCTTGTTTCCACGAAGCAATGCCAAACGTTTTCTATTTTCTTCCTTTTTTCTTTTTACAAATAACTCTCCGCGAGTGGGAACTTGCTTTTTTTTAGCTGGAGTAACAACTAGCTCTTCTTCTTTTTTTACAGTAATGGGCCTCATCTCGCCCTGAAGTCCAAAGTCATCTTGAATAGACTTTTGAATTTCAGAAAGGATAATAGTTTGCTGATGCTCAGGTGCACAAAATCCGTTACAAAACGGTAGAATAAAAACAGTGAAAATAACTAGTAATGATCTCAATTTACATCTCCTAACAACAGGACTAATCTTGTGCTCATTATAACATTTACCGGAAACGTGTCATGAAAAGAACAATCTTCCACCCAAAGCTTTTAACGACAATAAAAGAGTACAGCGCTTCGCTTTTCTTGAGTGATTTGACTGCAGGAATTATAGTGGGAATTGTCGCACTCCCATTGGCGATTGCCTTTGGAATTGCCAGTGGTGTAACTCCCCAGCAAGGCCTTATCACAGCTATTATTGCCGGACTTATCATTTCTCTTTTAGGGGGAAGCAGGATTCAAATTGGTGGGCCGACAGGCGCTTTTATCGTTATCGTATATGGCGTTGTACAAAAATTTGGTGTCAGTGGACTTATGACAGCAACCTTTATTGCGGGAATCCTTCTCATTTTAATGGGTCTCTTTCGATTGGGTACTTGGATTAAGTTTATTCCTACCTCTGTAATCACTGGCTTCACCAGTGGAATTGCAATAGTTATCTTCTCTTCACAAATCCCTTCATTTTTAGGCCTAAATCTTCACAAGATTCCTGTAAACTTTTTTGAAAAGTGGGGAGTATATTTAACTTCTTTGAGTGATATAAATCCATGGGCAGCAGGGATGGCCTTGGCAACAATATTTATTATTCTATCAATGGCCCATATTACGCCAAAAATACCAGGCGCTTTTATAGCACTAATCTCAACTAGTGCAGCTGCCTTTTTCTTTGATCTTCCAGTTGATACTATTGGTTCAAAATTCGGATCACTGAGTTTTAATTTTCCAACACCAGAGCTACCGGCACTTGATTTAGGCTCAATTCAACTCCTTATGATCCCTGCAATATCAATTGCACTTTTAGGTGCTATCGAATCTCTTTTAAGTGCTGTTGTCGCAGATGGGATGATCGGCGGCAGGCACCGCTCCAACACAGAACTCATAGCACAGGGCATTGCCAACTTAGTTTCCCCCCTCTTTGGAGGAATACCTGCAACTGGTGCTATTGCCAGAACAGCAACCAATGCCAGAAGTGGAGGTCGAACACCAATTGCTGGAATTATTCACGCCATCACCCTACTATTAATTGTCCTCTTTTTCGGAGAATATGCCGCTCACATCCCCATGGCAACGCTGGCAGGAATCTTAGTAATTGTTTCATATAATATGAGTGAGTGGCGTCATTTTAAAGCACTACTCAAGTCCCCTAAAGCAGATATTGCAGTACTTCTCATTACATTTTCTCTCACTGTAGTCATTGACCTCGTCGTTGCGATTCAAGTAGGAATGATTCTTTCAACATTCCTCTTCATGTCTAAAATGTCAGATGCTTCAAATATTAGCTGTCACTGCACTGATAAAATTGCAGATAAAGATGAGTACTTCTCTCGCCCAGATGCACTCTCCAAATTTGAAATCCCTGAAAATGTCATCATATTTGAAGTAAAGGGTGCATTCTTTTTTGGTGCCGCAGCTAAGTTTGAGGATATGCTGCTTCAAAGTGAACACAGCTGTGACACAATTATTTTAAGAATGAATCAGCTCTGCCTATTAGATGCAACTGGCATTAAAGTACTTAGTAATCTGATTCAAAATTTAAAAAATCATGATATTAATTTGAAAGTTTGTGAGCTCAACGAATCATGTATGCATGCTATCAAGAAGTCTAATCTCTACGATATAATAGGGGAGAATAATTTCGCCCCTACACTAGTTATGTCTATTAGCCAGATTACTACTTCTGCTTAAATGACCACTTTGGCCAATCCTTTGACTGGTAGTATTCCTCTTCATTAGCAAACACTGCACTATTAGTTTCTCGCACGCCTTTTAAGAATGCGACAAAATCCATTTGAGAAGGACGAATATTGAGCACGTTTTCATCATAGGCCTTTTGAACAATATTAATTACAGGAATTGCGATACGTCCCATGATTTGCTCAACGTACATCCCTTGAGAAATACTGTAGTTGAAATCTATTCCAAGCTTTCCAATTCGTGGATCACTCTGAAAAGATTTAGAAACAAGTTCACTACAAACTAAGCGGTCATCGGTAGACCAGTCTAGGTAAAAATCATACTCCTTACCAAAGTTCATAAATGAATCATAGATCGCTCGAGCAAGATTAAGTTTACTAATTTTTGGACGAAGAGCACCAAGGTAATCATTTAAGAAAGTATGGTGAATGCTCGAAAAGTGCACTCCCTCGGAAGTCGACTCAATTAAAACATTTTCGTATCCGTGCTCGTCTTTTTGAAGAAAATTATTCCATGTCTTTTGAGTCTTATCGTACTTCTTAAGAAACCCTACAAAATTGCTACACTGAATATTCTTTTCAACACAAAGGGTAGAAAAGAATTCGTTTGTCTCTATATCATTGTTGAAGAAATCACTAAATTCTTCAGAATTTCCCAAATATATAAATGAGTGGGGCCAAAACCCTGGTAGAAATGCATTTGAAAGGAACCAATTTGAACGAGAGGTCAAAATATCACCGGTTTGCAATTTCTTTTGAAATCTCTTTGCATCGGCGATTTTAATAAGTGTACTCCCATTATAATAATCGGGGTCAATACGGTGAATCTTGGTATCACCAATCCATGTAGAGATCTTTAAAAAGTTTTGATAGAAGAGATTCTTAAACTTATAGGCAGTATTTCTATACTTTAAAACCATTGTTCTCTCAAATGATTGATAGAAAGGACGAATCTTCTTATAGCGTGAATAGTATAGATCAATGGTATTAACAATTTGCCCTGAAATTTTATTTCGATAGAGCATGATGGCAGATCGTGCGTACTCAAACTGGCCTGCCTCCTGATCTAGATCATATCCAGGAACAAGTAACATAAAATCCATGTCAGCTTCAACTCTCTTTCGAAGCTTATTTTGCAGGTAGAAAATCTCATTTTGCATACTCATGTAAAACCCATGGGGGATCTGAATGCTTGCTGCACCGTCGAGAATCTGCCTCATTCGCTCATTTTCCCACATATCCTTAACAATGGTGGCCGCAGGATAAGTAAGTCCCACTAGTGCAGCATATCGAATAAGATCAACCCTAGGGTCCTGCTGAGGAGTGTTTTTATAAGTATTATAGAGGGCGTGAAAAGAAATTCTAAGATCAACAAATCGTTCCCAAAATTCATCAATATTACGAGATTCAGAAACAGAAAGGATGTAGTTTTTATCCTTAACCTTTTGAGCAGTAGCTTTGATCTCTGAATAGTAATAGCTCATTGTTCGTTCAAGACCTGAAATAGACTCCAAAAGCAGCTTCTCATCTCTATCAATAAAGCGAGCATCAATTGAACCGAAAACCTGAGTACATATAAAAAGCGATAAAAGCCAAAATGACTTCATTGGAACCTCCAGATTAGTTATGATCTCAATAAAAATTGTACTAGCGATGTGGTTTTTTTTTTAGGAGGCAAAAGTTACATCTTTCAAAAGGGTAACATCGGTAATATATTGCAATTATTATGGAAAACACCGGCACCTTTTTTATTATTGTTCCAGTCAACTTTGAGCTCCACGCTCAAGTTGAGTTGACTGAAAAACTCAAATTTCACTACCCTGAATTAATTGAATACAGTATGGAGCTTATACGAGGTGGAATTGAGCTCGAACTTCCACTCGAAATCGGCTTCGCTCTTAATCATATTCTCAAGATCCCTACGCGGATTTTGATGAGAATCACTAATTTTAAGTGCCGGGATTATCCAAAACTCTTTAATAAGTTAAAGAAGATTGAATGGAGAAAATACCTTATTGGTCAGATACCAAAAGTTGACTGCAGTGCCGCTCACTCTCGCGTGATGAACACAAAAAGAGTAAAAGAAACAGTTCATTCATCGATTAAAAATTATTATAAGGCCAATACTCCAAAAAAAGAATCACCAGAAGTGCTAGATAGCGTTCATACTGTTGTATTCGTGCGACTTGAGGATGATCAATGCACCGTCAGCATGGATACATCTGGTGATCGTCTAAATATCCGCGGAAAGAGAAAGCTAATTGGTGAAGCACCTATTAGAGAAACACTTGCTGCAGGTATACTTTTTTCACTTAGAGATAAAATTTCAAAAGTTGAAAACCTAATTGATCCCATGTGCGGAGCTGGCACAATTTTGATTGAGGCCAGAGATTTTTATACTAGTAACTACAATCGTAGCTTCTCTTATCAGTTCTTCCCTATTCACAATAAAAATGAAGCAAAGCTTTTAACTTCGATGGATAAGAGCTTATGCCAAAATCTTTTGGGCCTTGATATTGATAAGAAGATGGTTGAAATTGCCAAAAGCAATATGGATGACACGGTATCAATACAAAGAAGAGATGCGTCCGAGGTTTATGAAGTAAACCTAAATAGCTGTGGAATAGTAATAAATCCCCCATATGGCCAACGCATTGTCCCCGACAATAAACTTGATCGCTTTTATTCTCAGGTGATAAGGGCACTAAGCAAGAGCTATGATCCACAGTTTATCGCAATGATAGTCCCAACTGCACTCCAAATGAGAAAAATTGAAATTCCGAAAGGGAGAGTTCTCACAGAAGTAATGAAGTTCAAAAATGGCGGTTTTAACGTCAGATTGATTTCAGTCAATAAGCTCTCTTAAATAAGCTACCATTTATGTTCTTTAATTATTTCACAAATGGCCTTTCTTAAAAAAAGAGGACTATAATAGTTTTTATGAATAGACCTGAAATGAGCGTACTTTTTGACGGATTGGCAAAAAGCTACGACAAAGCAAATATTTTCTTCTCTTTTGGATTCGATTACTATTGGCGCAAGAGACTTATTGATTATCTCCCCACTAGTACAGACTCTAATCACATTGATGTCGCATGTGGAACCGGCGCCATTATTAAAAGAACTGCAAAGAAATTTACCGGAAACATTGTTGGTGTCGATATCTCCAAAGATATGTTGAAAATAGCAAATGCAAGAATCTCTGCTCCTAATGTAAAAATGGAGCATGGCGATGGGCAAGCACTAACATTTAAAGACGATAGCTTTGATGTTCTCACAAATGGATTTGGCCTTCGAAACTTTCCAGACTTTAGAAAAGGACTTAAAGAAAGTCATAGAGTTCTAAAAAAAGGTGGTCAGGCATTTTTCTTAGATTTTCAGATGCCTAAAAATATTATTTTAAAAAAACTTTTCCGTTTCTACCTACATAAGATCATGCCCGTTTTAGGGGGAATGATCTCCAAAGACAAGGCCGGCTGGATATATCTCGGTGCCAGTATTGAGTACTTTTCTGAAAACATAGACCTCGAGTCCGAGATGAAGCGCATTGGTTTTGTCGAAGTTAAAAATATTCCAATGACCTTTGGAGTGGTTTCTGTTTTTATAGGAAAAAAAGATGAACCTCAAGCTTTGGCTTAAAGGGATTCGTCCCTACTCCTTTCCAGCTTCTATCTCTCCCATAATAATAGGATTGGCCTTGGCCTACAATGCTGATTACAAAATCACTGTACTTACAGCTTTACTTACTTTGATGTCAGCTCTCCTGATGCAAATAGGTGCCAATCTTTCCAATGATTACTACGACCACATAAATGAAATTGATAAAAAAAACCGCATTGGATTCGAGCGAATTACAGGTAGTGGAGTCATCTCCCCCAATAAGATAAAGCTGGCATTTGGCCTATGCTTTCTTGTGGCATTTATCATTGGAACTTATCTGATTAGTGTGGCGGGACTTCCTATTGCTCTGATTGGAATTTCTTCAATAGTGCTTGCCTTTCTTTACACCGGAGGACCATTTCCACTCGCTTACTATGGGCTTGGAGAATTGATTGTAATATTTTATTACGGCCCTATTGCAGTATGGGGAACTTACTTTATCCAAACAGGTAGATTTCATTGGGCACCAGCACTCATAGGTCTAGGCCCTGGACTTATCTCTGCTTCCATTATGGCGATCAATAATCTTAGAGATAGGGAGTCTGATCTTGAGGCAGGAAAGAGAACACTCGCAAATATCTTAAATATTAAATGGGCATCCCTTTTACCTGTATTATTCTCACTTGCTGCGGCAAGTTTTCCTGTTGCCCTGTACTTTTATAACAAAAACATTGTACTGCCGCTAACACTTCCCGCTTTTATCCTCTTCATGCCTGTATGGAAAAAAATTGTGGCACGTAAAGATCTCAATATATCACTTAAAAGAACAGGACAATTTCTAGTACTCTACTCCGTTTTGCTCTCACTTGGATTCTTCATTCGGCCATTCATACTTGGTAAATAATTCTCAGTTTAACCTAAGCTAAACAAAAGGTATGATCAGGGATAACTTTTCCTCTGGGCGCCAAATGAAACTGATTATTATATCCACTCTTTTTATCTTTACCACTCCTTCATTTGCTCAAATGGCAGCTGGATCTATATTTAAAGATATGATGTCTATAAATCCCGCTGTAATTCATGAGCGCCCTGCCGCTACCTTTTCGCTCAAGGCCAGACATGACCAAGTAAAAAAAAATCAAGATGTAAACGATGGAGCATTTGACTCTTCTACGACTGATGCAACCATCACCAATGGAACATTTTTTTATGGTGGAAAAGGTGGACATGGACTAACAACAGAAGTTCGAGCAGAGTACGGAACGGGCTCTATGACAGAGAA
>JAGLCH010000342.1 GCA_023146355.1 Bacteriovoracaceae bacterium
ATGAAAATATCCCCCTCAACAAGACCAGGCCGGATGTGTTTTTTTGGCAGTACAATCTTTTTATTGTGGAGAATATCTTTTAAAACCATCTGCCTTCTAAAAGTAGTCTCTCCTGCAAATTCAAATACAGAAAAATTACGACTTAAAAGTGCGGTCTCGACATCATGAGGGATGCTATTTTGCTCAATATACATCTCGATTACCGAGCGCTTGCTATCAACTTTAAAATCGAAAAGATACCAGACATTAAATGAATCCATACGTGATTCATAGTCGTCCTCATCTTCATCAATTGGGCCTGTGAGCTTTGAAAACTCAGACTTCGCTCGCAGTAGTTCGTTGTAATATTTATCACCAGAAAAGAGAGTAAGGGCACTTTCAATATGTTCAACAATACTAAAGCTCATTACTCATCAACCTTTAAAATAGACAAAAATGCCTCTTGGGGTACTTCTACATTCCCTACCATCTTCATTCTTTTCTTACCGGCCTTCTGCTTCTCTAAAAGCTTACGCTTTCTAGAAATATCACCACCGTAACACTTAGCAAGTACGTTCTTTCTTAAGGCCTTAATTGTTTCTCGAGCCAAAATCTTAGAACCAATTGCCGCTTGAATTGCAATATCAAACTGCTGCCTTCCAATTACTTTTTGTAACTTTTTTACCAATGCACGCCCTTTGTACTGGGCGTTGTCTTTGTGGCAAATAAGAGAAAGTGCATCCACTTTATCGCCGTTTAAAAGAATATCTAACTTGCAGAGACTGGATGCCTCATAGTCTTTAAATTCGTAGTCCATACTAGCATAACCACGACTCATACTCTTTAGCTTGTCATAAAAATCAAAAACCATTTCACTGAGAGGTAGGTCATAAATTAATTGAACGCGATCTTCCGTAATGTACTTGATTTCTTTTTGGATACCGCGACGTTCAGAACAAAGTCCAATAACCTTCCCCACAAACTCTTCAGGAAGGTGAACTGAAATCTCGACGTAGGGTTCAGAAATCTCTTCAATTTGCTGCATATCGGGAAGAAGCGCCGGATTATCGACTTCAATATTTTCGCCTTGTATAGTCAGCACACGGTACTTACAAGATGGAGCAGTTGAGATAATATTTTGCTCATACTCTCTCTCTAGTCTCTCCTGAATAATATTCATGTGAAGAAGACCTAGGAAACCACAGCGAAATCCAAACCCTAAGGCCTGAGATGTCTCAGGCTCGTAGGAAAAAGAAGAATCATTAAGTGCTAGTTTTTCGAGGGATTCTTTGAGCACTTCATAGTCAGTTGATTCAACGGGAAAAATCCCACAGAAGACCATTGGCTTGCATTCTTTAAAGCCATCTAAAATGGGAGTGTCTGTTAGCTTAGCGCTAACAATAGTGTCACCAATACTAACATCGCGAATCGTTTTGATTCCGCAAATGATCATCCCAACTTCCCCTGCTCCTAGCTCATTTACTTCTGTAAAGAATGGGCTATTAACCCCAAGTTTTAAAATTTCAAACTCTTCTTCATTATGCTTGAAGTGAATTTTGTCTTTTAACTTGAGAGACCCTTCAACCACGCGAACAAGAACAACTACTCCCTGATAGGCATCGAACCAGGAATCAAAAATCAGAGCTTGCAGAGGATTTTCAAGTTTCCCTTCTGGAGCTGGAATTTTTTCAATAATCTGTTCAAGAAGGCCGTCAATACCAAGACCTGACTTAGCAGAAACTTCTGCAGCACCCTCAGTATCAATTCCAATAATATCTTCAATTTCAGCTTTGACCTTCGGTACATCTGAGTGCGGAAGATCAACTTTGTTAAGTACAGGAAGAACCTCTAGGTCGTTCTCTATGGCCATATAAACATTAGCAAGAGTCTGAGCCTCAACTCCTTGGGAAGAATCCACAACTAAAATAGCGCCATCACAAGATGCCAATGAGCGACTAACTTCATAGGAAAA
>JAGLCH010000343.1 GCA_023146355.1 Bacteriovoracaceae bacterium
CCTTTAGTTGACTAGCGGCACTAATGGCAAATAAGCTGAGAACTCAGTATTAATAAAAAAATATTGCAGTTTTCGCAATTATACCTAGCGGCTAGTAAGCTCCAACCATTCTTGTTTTGATAGTTACGCTAACTTCACATTTGTAGCTGAATAGACCTCTTTTAAGAGGTGTCTTTGCGCATAGAACATTGTTTTTACTTCTCCAGTAGGCAGTGATTCTTCCTTCAGAGTTTCTCTTAACAATTTCTCTCTCTCCAACAAAAAGCTCTTCAAAAATTTGCTTATAAACGGGACCTGTTTTTGTCCAAACTCTTCGACCTACAGAACGCAGATCACCTACAAGTTCGGGTACTTTTTTGTACTGAGTTACAAAGTAGTTCGTTCCATAAATTAATGCTTTTCTATGAGAAAATTCTATCCCAGCAATATATTTTGAATATTTGAAATTACTACTTCTGGTACTGTCATTATACTTATACTCTTTTGCTTTTAAAAAATCATACACTTTATCTTTATCTAGCTTTGTTCTTTCAACAGAAATTGCACAATCATATGAAAAGGCACTAGAGTTGCTAACTTGTTGTTTTGTACAGCCAATTGCAAGACTGCCAAGGCCTTTTGAGGTTTTACCAGTTCTTGGATTATACCTTTCACTTGCGTCTAGTGCTTCATAAAGCTCTCGTGCTTGAGCACCACTTTTATTTATAATCTCTCCTGCATAGGCGGAAGAGATTGCGAAAATACATAGGATGGCCAATTTTTTCATTCGTTACTCCTTAAGCATATTGAAAAAAAATTCTTAATATTAAAGATATTTATACTAGTCATTTTTATATGTCTATTTAGACGAGCAATCATTTTATAATATCCTTATTGTATTATTGATGGGTACTGCTCTTGCTGAAAGGCTTTAGGGATAAATTGTTTTTATTTGAATTTCGTAGAAAAATATGGGATAAACGGTCCATCAAAAAATTAGGCCACAAACTATTTAATTAATTACTTACTCTAAAAACGAATACGCAATACCCTTAGAGTTTTTTAATTGAGATCTAGCAAGAGGTCCCCAATTATATTTATGAAGGCAGGTTTTGTGAGTACTCATTACATTATTTCAATAATTTCTTTAATCCTTAGTTTCTCATTTGCATCGACAGCATGGTCAAGTAACAATTACCCTTCGCCAGAAAAGGTAGATCAAGTTTCAAGAGAAGTCGTTAAAAGAACAGCTATTCAATTCTTGAAAGAGGTAAGCGACGGCCTTAATAGTGCACCAACTTATGTTCAAGGTGGGGCAGTAACTTTTTCGGTAGAAAGAAAGCTTGAAATAAACTACCTTGAGATTGATGGACAATCAGAAACACTGCATGACCACTTCACAGCATATGCGCTAGATGAGCTGTCTAATGCTTATCATAAATCTTTTCATCGCCCATTATTTGTTCCTTATAATATGGAAGAGGGAGAATCAGGCGGGTTAATCTCTGATGATTTAAAAAGTATTACCTATACGTCAGGACTCAACAAACATGCCATTAATAGTGACATGGAAGTTTTTGAGAACGAAACAGTTGTAACTGTTGATGCTGAGATTGACATAGAGGATGATGAGACAGGTGCGGTAATAATTAAAATTAACGAAACAATTAAAATCTTAGTTCACACTAAAATTTTCTTCAGACCTGAACTGTACAGTATAAAAGGAAAAATCGGAGTTACTAACCGAGTCTTACAGAATGCTAAAATCAGATATGAGCGGCTTGGGCCCTTTCCTGGCCAATCTTTATCAGAGAGTACTAAAATTAATCATGATAGATTTGATTTTAAGAAACTGATTGCAAGCGGTGAATATAAAATAACACTTGAAAATGCTTTTTGCGGCTGTTCGGAAACTGTTGTAGACCACAAGCTTTTTAACCCCAAGGCAAATAACTCTTCTCATGACTTCCCTAACTTGATAGCTGAAAATGCAAACGTTACAGGAAGACTCATCAATCAAAAACATGAAGCGGTAAAATACAGAAAATTATCACTTGTACCTGCATGTAGTGATGCTGACCAAGTAATGCATGAAGTTGCCACGACAACCACAGACAAAGATGGCAAGTATGTTTTTAAAAATGTTCCAAAAGGTGGATATGATGTAATTCTAAAAGATGTAGTTATCGATTCATTTTTAAGTTGTGACTTTAAAAGTCGTGAATTTAGCGCTGGAACTGTAATTGTTGAAATGCCTCAATTTTATAATGTTTATGTAACTTTTGCCCATAAGACTTTTGGTTACCTTGAAACACTTTGGAAAAACATCGACATTGGTTCTGTGAATCCAGCTTTTGATAATGTTGCAATGACTAATTTTGATGTTAATGCAGCAGGTGAGTATATTGATGTAAATGGAAACAATCTCTATACTCCTTTTGCATTTTCTTATGAACCAAATGAAATCACCTATGGGACAAATTGGTTAGGAAAAGATGATGTTGGTTACCCTAACGTTTATGACCGATGGGATGCAGGTGGTAAAACGTGGAGAGTCGGTCACCGAGATGTAGAAGAGGAACCAACTCACTTTATAGAATTCACTTACTCAAAAACCAACTCATGGGATTATGGCAAGGGTTATAACTTACATTTTAGTGTGGAACTTGATGGATGGGACCCACCAGATGCAGGTCACCCGGGAGAGTGGCAAAAGATGACAAACATCAGTATTGATAAGTGCACAGGCCAAGGAAATGCAATAGGATTAACATTCTGTGATGACATTCAAGGCAATCTTGCAATGATGATTTCCTTGTCTAATGGAGAGGCATACACGCGAAACTTTACGAATAAATCCGGTGCAACATTGAACTTGCGCTTTTCCCCTATTGAAGATGGAGGAGCTCCACCAAAACCAGTTGACCCAGTGACGCCAGTTGACCCTGTGACACCCGTCGATCCAACTGACCCCAATGACGGCGATGGAAGTGGCGGGCCGATTTGGGACTTCTGAATAAATTATATTTTTTATAAATAGACCATTTTGTGGAACTCTGATTCTTCCATAAGACTAAAGGAAAACCTATGAAGTTTATAAGTTCACTTATCTTATTTTTACTTTTAATAATATCTCCATATGCTCAGGCAGAAGATCCAAGTCTGCCTCTAATGAAAAAGCGCGGGCGAGAGATGGCAAAAATTTTACTTGATTATCATGCTGAAGTATTTGAAGCAGAGTATTCTAATTATGTTTTTGAGAAATATATTTTTGGTGCTCATGTGTCTTTAAAAAACGTTGTGACACTAAAGTATAATAAGTGTGCAACATCTGCCGGCAAAGACTGTAAATGGATTGGCAAAGAAACGCTTAACATGAATGACTTTCGTGGACAGCTAAAGGGACATGTTAACTTACTACTTAGTAAGCATTTTCAATATAATTTAAAAACTCCTTTTACTTATAGTTTTTCTGACAGGCAGACTATGCTTGGCGACATTGGAAGATCAAACCCACATGATGAGGATATTTTATTTGCAACAAATAAATCGACCAAACATGTAAAGAAATCATCGGACGGCCTACGCTTCATAATGATTGAAACGGTTTCACACCTCTCAGTTAATACTTTTACAAGAAGGCCTACCGAAGTTATCAAAAAAGTCGAAATAAAAATGGATGATAGTAGGAAAAGTAGTGGAAGTATTACTTACAGTAGACTAGGCCCAGGAAAGGGACAAACTGACATTAGGCTTAACATTAGCTTCACTGATAATAAAACAGAAGCTCCGCTTTCAGGTATCGTAACAGGAGACTATAACGTTGTAGCAACAGGACTTTTTTGCGGTTGTGAACAAGTTTTAGCTGAGGATAAGGTTTTAGATACCAAGTCATCAAACTCAGAAGATGAACATACCTTTAATCTCCCTCCAATGGTTAAAGCTCTTACAAAAGGAAGACTTCTTGAAGATCGAACTGATGACAAAAAAGTTCCTATTAAAGATGCCATTCTTAAGCTAGCGCCCGCATGTGAAGAAGGCGACAAGTGCATGCGTACTGTTGAAGAGACAACGACTGACCATGAGGGAAAGTTTGAATTTAAAGATGTCCCCAAAGGTGTCTATAAAGTTGTTCATCTTGGAAAAGTCATTGGTGAAATTGTTAACTGTCAGTTTCAAGAATCTGTAGTTGACGCCGGAGATTTTAAAGTAAAAGTTCCAGTTTGTTTTTGGGATGTTGAAGTGAGTGGGCGTAGTCATGGAACAGAAGTTAGCAATGGAAGCAACATGCCAATTCCCTATGACGTAAAAGGTAAAGCAGTATGGAAAAGATTAGTTATTGAGGCCGATCCTGAAGTTGAATGTCATGATCAACTTCCACAGATGATCGAAGGTTATAGTTTGCTGGCACTCCCTCAAGCTCCAACTTGTGTACGTGGCCTTGCCAACAATGATACTCTTTTCATCAACTTAATGCGAAAAGGTAACTCCCTAACCTCTCCTTTTATGCTTGAGTTTAACCATGATAGTGTCATTAACCCAGGAGATACATCACTTGGACCTATTATGAATTGTGGTCTATGGCCAGACCCAACATCAAAATGTGAAGAGCCGATGATTATGAGTAAACTTAAAGCAGGAGATGAGTTTTCTTTTAAAGTTGTAAGGACACCGATGTGGGGAATGCAAGTTAATGATAATTTCACATATAAGTTTAAACCTTCTAGGCCAATCTGTGATGAGTTCGAAGAGGATTGCCCACCTGCTACAGATCCATGTGCACTCTAGCCATCAAAACCTCTATGATGAAGTAATGTCGGAAGCATAAGAATTCCCACAGCAACCAATGTCATAGACGGCCCATAAGAGTCGGCAACAATCCCCATTAAAGGTGCTAAGATTGCAGCACCTAGGGTTTTGCTTTGGGACTCAATTGATAGCGCCGTCGCTTGCTGATCGTTAGGAATAAGATCTCCAAATAAAGAAACAACGATAGGTCGCCAGAGATTAATCATAATAGAAATAATGACCATACCGAGAATAGGAAAAGTAGTATTACCTGTGGCCCCTATTCCGCCTGCAATTAATCCAATGAAGGCGCAAAAAACAAGGACCCAACGAGCAGCACTATAATCATTTTTAAAAAGCTCTGAAAACTCATGAGCTCGTTTGGAGGCGAAACTAGAAAGAAGATGAAGGACAAAATAAATAATTCCAATAAATAGTGCCGTTTTTTGTTCACCACTGATGGCAATGCCGACAGGAATTAAAATTGCCTGAGCCTGAATCATTGGCTGAATATAGTCCTTAATTGACTTATGCCCACCCTGAAAGACCATTCCCTTTACAAGGAGGGAGCGGATTACGACAAGACTAAAGCAACTCGAAAACGATCCACACAAATGGCGCACAACTCCGACAAAAGAACTCTTCACTTCTGATTTTCGATTAAGATAGCTAGGGTAGCTTGCAATATTAATCAGCCCTATAAGATAAGGGATGATACTTGCCCAAAATGCATACTTATAGTTACCAGAGAAAAACACTATTCCTCCAGCAACTAGCACTGATAGTGCAGAACCAAGTTTTGACCAGGATCGAGTATACCCATATACCTTTTTCTTCTGATCGAGTAGATCACTTCTTTGAAGGTAATCGAAAATTATTGCCTTGTGCGTCCCTGTTCTAAAGGCCTCACCAACGGAGAATACGAGTATCGCCAAAAGCAAAACTAAAAGATTGTCAGAGATTCCAAAAAGCACAAATGAAACCATGTAAGAAAAGAGAGAAAGCAACATTGCAGATTTACGTCCATAGATGTCTGCAATAGCGCCACTTGGAATTTCAAGAATATTTATAGCGATCTCTCTCACTCCATAGAGAAGGCCAATTTCAGAAAAGCTAAGCCCCTTCGACCGTAAAAACAGAAGAAAAAATGGTTCAAAAAAGCGTAAATTCTTTAAAAAACCATATAGAGCAAATTTCCGTATTAATTTATCTTTAAGCACTAATGCTCCGAATCAGATTTTATATATTTTCAGCGAGTGGGATCAACAAATTACTCAAAGAGCTATTATGTAGCATTGGAACATATTTTTGTCATATACATGAAAATTAACTCATCTTTACTCTATAATTTGACGATCAGGATAATGATGAAAATATTATATGTCGAGCTTAGCCAACCTATTCGAGAACTAATATCCTTAACGCTAAAGAGTCTTCTTGGTGTGGATATTAAAACATTTGAAACTGGAGAGTCACTACTATCATATATTGGCCAGTCGAGCGAAGAGTACTTGGCAATTATATACAACCTTGAGACTGGTAACGATAATGCACTAGACCTTTATAACAAAATCGTTGCACGAAGGTCGACAGTCCCATTTATCATCACGAGTGACCTCCCCATAGAGAAACAAAAAGATCTTAGTAACTTCACGAGTATAAGAGAAAACAATTTCTACTTACAAAAACCAAATATTGTTACAGGTCTATTAGAGGCGATAAAAGCAATCGGTGTCATTAAAGAAAAAAAGGATTTGAAATATACAGAGATCCCAATGGACTTTCTTCACCAGCTCCCCTACGCCCCTGTCGATATCTTTGTTAAGGCCTCTGACAAAAAATATATCAAAATCATTAATGATGGGGAGCAAGATTTTCTTACAATCGTTGATAACTATAAAAAGAAAGTCAAAATTCTTCATGTAAACTCAAGTGACTTACACGAATTTTACGATATCTGCTACTCGATTTTTCTTAAGAGACTCGAGAGAGATACTGACGAGACTACGTATTTAGAAACTCAACTCTCAGCGGTTCAGTTTGCTCATCACACATTAAAACAACTTGGATTTAATGAAATCGTCATAGATACTGCGCGCAAGACTCTCGCAAGTGTAATAGAAATGACGAATACGATTCCTGCCCTTAAAGCGATTTTAAAAGAAATCGCAGATGATGGTGGAGGAGTGATCTATAGAAGATCAATTGCGACCTCATACATCGCCATAGCGCTATCACATGGTCTGAGATGGAGTACAGAACTTACAAACCAAAAACTGGGCATTGCAGCTATTTTTCACGACTCACTACTTTCTGAAGAGCTCATTGATATGTTTGAATTGAGTGACCAAAAAACAGAAGGAGTCGATAGGAAAAAGCTAGAAATATATAAAAATCACCCATATGAAACTGCAAAAATCATAGCGAAAGAGGATCGATTACTTCCAGGAATTGATAAGATTATAGAACAACACCATGAGAGGCCTGACGGTAGTGGCTTCCCAAAAGGCTTAACGGCATCGTCTATTAATCACCTCTCAGCAATTTTCATAGTGTCAGAAAAAATGGCATTTAACGTTGTAACTAGAGGCCTTGGAGCTGAAGTTGTTTCAAGCACCATGAATGAGCTGAAAAAAGATTTTAACCAAGGCCCTTTCGGGCATGCACTACACGCCCTAGAAGTTGCCCAGAAAAATCTTATGTAGTAAAAAAGCTACAAACTACGGAAGCATGAGTGCTTCTAAGGTCAAAGCAGTTGCAAATGGTTTCGAGTACCAGTCCAATCTTATTCCATATGGACTGCCTGTAAAGAGAGAGTCTCTTGAATTAAGATAGGCAACATCTCCCTTCACTTTTATTCTTTTTCTTAGGGTCTCATCTAACGTCATAATAATATAGTTGAGTTCTACATTTCGCTCACTTGGTGTCCACATTTTCTTTATCACTGTGAGAAATTCTGCAAGTTCAGTATATTTCCCTCGCCCTAATTTCTTAAGCAATAAGCGACTCTTTATTAAAACTCTCTTCTTAGAGAGCTCTCTCGTTTCTTCTAGGCATTTCACACCAGAATCTTGCGCTTTTACGTAGGCAGTATAAAACTGAGAGTCGCGGTCGTACCAAACTCCACACTTTGCTGTTGTCCCCTCATGAATTGACTTATTAATAAGAGAACACGACTGTTTCATTCCACGCTTTGCAGAAGTTGGAAGCTCCCCAATATTATTTTGATAGGTTCCGAGTGCAGTTAAGATATTAAGGTTAACCACACAGTCTACGTCATTAATCCCACCGAAGATTCGACTATCGGGATTTTCAAATCTCTCTCGATCCACCCATGTTAAGAATGCTCCAGAAGATCGCTCTTTCCATCGTTGTTCATTTTTATGTTCTGAAATACGTCCTGTATCAACATAACTCCCAACTGTTTCAACAAAAGAATCAAAGTAATCATGTTGTTGATCGCTCAAATAAAACCACATAAATGCCTGTGAGCTAGAGTCAAAGTCATTGGGAATATTTAAAAGATCAATGTGAGAATATGGAAATGTTGAGGAAAAAGTACGCTTAAGTTTACCACTTTTTGTATATTGAATTGGCCAATATGATACTGTCCCTAGGGGCTCACCTGTAATGGTTGTATCGTTGCGATAGGATTGTAATGCAGTATTGCTAAGCTCAATGACACGATCCATTCCTGGCATTTCATAGCTGTGATTAATCTCATGTAGTGCTACTAAGAGCTGAGATGAAAGGAAGCTATTAGTTTCTTTCACCTTGATGGGATTCCCAGAAACTCGGAAGTAGGTTGGCCATCCTCCCACATAACGCGAGACTTTGTGGGTTGAAACCTGGCTTTGAACGATATAGTTCCACAACTTGGCCTCAAGTTCGGGGAGCTCATCCTTTGCCTGGGCAAAACTAGAGAGGAAGAGAATAGCTAAAAATGTCAGTTTGAGTTTTTTCATATTTGCACTCTACCAAAATAATAATTACATGCAATAAAATTATATTTAAGTGTAGTTTTTTCATGACATAAGTGAATACTGAGAATGAAATAACGATGTAAGACTTTTATATGTAATACCGATATGTTATCAACATATCTTTATTAATTTGGATGTCTTCTATGATTGAACTCGATACATTAACCGAAAATCAGAATAATCTCTGTATAGATCTAATTGAAAAGAAACAATACAGTGAATTTCTTCGAGAAATCGAAACAATGCCCTATGCGGATGTCGCAGAAGTAATAGAGGAATCAGATGATGTAACTGAAGTAATGAAAATCATCCTTGCAGACTCAGATTCAAAAGCGGGGCGCATTACCAGTTATCTTTCTGAAGCTGATCAGCTGGAGTTATTTGATAATCTTCCAACAGAGAGTTTTGCCAAGCTATTTGCAAACATGGAACCGGATATTCGAGTTGACCTTTTTCAACTTATTCCTGAAGATGAGCGAAAACAGTTCCTCCGCTTCCTAGATCACAAAACAGTTGGAAACCTCTTTTTACTAGATAGCTACGACCCAGATAGTGCTGGTGGAATTATGTCCACTGAATTTGAAGCCGTTTGCATAGGTATGACAGTTGAAGAAGTTATTACAGAACTTAAAGATATTGAGCACCGAACCCATAATCTTTTCTATATATTTGTAATCGATGACGATAAAGTCCTTAAGGGCAGAGTCTCTATTCGTGAGCTTCTCTTTGCCGACAAAGATGAGATCATTGGAGATATAGTTAAAGACATCATTGCTGCTGCCCATGTTGATGAGGACCAGGAGGATGTTGCTAAGAAATTTGAAAAGTACGACCTCTATAACATTCCAGTAATAAATGGAAAAAACCAGCTTGTTGGGCTGATCAACTCTGACGATATCTTGGATGTTATTCGTGAAGAGGAGACAGAAGATATGGAAAAGTTGATGGGAATTTCCCAAGGAGACCATGAGCTTTCGTACCTTGAGTCCTCAATTTTTTCACATTTTAAAAAGCGTGTTATTTGGCTTATAGGACTGACCATATTGGGTGTCGTCTCTGGACTAGTCATTCAAGAGTTTGAAGAGACTCTACACAAATATGTAGTACTGGCATTCTTTATGCCACTCATTGCTGCTACCGGCGGCAATGTTGGGTCGCAGGCAGCATCAGTGATCATTCGCGCCTTAGCACTTGATGAGATTTCCATCGACGAATGGTTTGAGATCATTTTCAAAGAGCTTCGTATCGCCTTGATGATCGCAGTCTCCTTAGGAATCCTAGCATTTTTTGGTGTATCTCTGATCGGTCAGAATATGACCACAGCTGATGGGCCCAGCATTTATTTAATTGCCCAAACGATCGGGGTGGCATTATCACTTCAGGTTATCTCTGCCATTATGTTCGGAACCTGCTTCCCCCTAATTGTGAAGTTTTTTAAGGGCGATCCTGCCCTTGTTGCTTCCCCTGCGATTACGACTTTTGTTGATATCACAGGGCTAATTATCTACTTCACAACGGCCACAGTAATGCTAATTGGGTGAACCAATCCTGTTGGCAGTAAGTTGTTCTAAATTTTATTATAGTGAATAAGATTTTTTAAAATGCCAAGACGACCGGTTCGCTCAAAAGCTGTCCCCTTAAAAAATCTGATATATTCGCGATTACTCATCCCCTCTAACTCATTAATGATTTCATCAATTGGTCTAAGTAGTAGGAAGTCAGCATATTTTTGTTCTCTCTCTGAAAGCTCACTCCGCACGGCCTCACGCTTGAGCGGTAGGACATTCCAAGGACATACCTCACTACAAATATCACACCCAAAGATATGGCCATCCCCTCCAAAGCCAACAGGAGGTGTTGCATCTTTGAATGTTTCAATTGAAAAAGTAGAGACACATTTAGAAGCGTCGACATCCTCCCCCAAAGCACTCGTAGGGCAGGCAATAAGACACTTTGTACAGTGCCCACAATCTTTACTCTGGGGTATCCCCTCATCAAGCGGAAGCTGCTTAGAAAGCAAGATAGAACCTATAAAAAAAAAGGAGCCGTAATTTTGATTTATAAGGTGGGCATTATCTCCAAAAAAACCCAATCCTGCCCTATAGGCCAAATCTCTTTCAAGAATCGGAGCGGTATCGACTGTCAGTTTAAAGTCAATACTGGGGTCATCTTTAACTAACTCGTCAGCAATAGAGTTTAAATTCTCTTTTAATTTGTAGTGATAGTCATAAACGTCATAGGCAAAGGTATAGGAAGCAACTTTTAGTCCATTCCAGTGAGGATTCTGATAAATTCTACCTAAGAGCTGTTTACTATCTAGATAAGGAAAAAGAAAAACAAGAGCAGATTTAAAGTCAGGATAGGCCTTTCGAAGGTCTGATCGAAGATCGTACCGATAATCAGTCATATAGCTTAACGGGCCCTGATGACCAACTTCTTTCCACTTTTTAAATCGGATAAACGAAAGGGGTACCGGTTTTTCCGTGTACCCCCATTCGCAATTTATTAAATGCTTTTTTAGAATTTTATTAATCAATAATTTCAACTCTGATGTTGTTAGCACTTCCTGACTTAAAGAAGCGACCATCTCCACGAGCGACAACAATGCGGTCACCAGCTTCTAGTTGACACTCATCAATTGCAAGTTCAATTACCTTACGCTCAATGTTTGCATCATCCTCACGGTAAGGAATATGGAATGGGCGAATTCCCCAATACATACACATTCTTCTCATTGCATCGACAGAGCGAGTAACGCCAAGAACAGGAACTGTTGGCTTAAATCTCATCATTTCAAGAGTTGAATAACCTGTTTCGGTTACAACTAAAACTCTTTTTGCTCCAATTTTCTCTGCAACCATTGAAGATGCAACCATCATTGAACCTGTGATTGTATCAATTTCAACATTTCTAAGAAGTGGAAGTTTATGTGGAGTTTTCTCAGCTTCCTCAACAATCTTGTCCATCATTTCTACAGTCTTAATAGGATACTTACCTGCAGCAGTCTCACCAGAAAGCATAACAGCGTCAGTTCCGTCCCAGATTGCGTTAGCAACATCAGAAGCCTCAGCTCTTGTAGGAGATGGGCAGTCAATCATAGACTCAAGCATTTGAGTCGCTGTGATTACAGGTTTACCAAGCTCATTACAGCGCTTAATAAGGTCTTTTTGAATTCTTGGAACAAGATGGTTACCAACTTCAACTGCCATGTCACCACGAGCAATCATAAGTGCATCTGTTACTTCAAGAATTTCTTCGATATTTTCAAGCGCCTGTGGCTTTTCAATTTTTGAAATAATTGGATAATCTTTTCCAGCTTCTTTAAGCATTTCTTTAACATCGATGATGTCTTGTGCTCTTCTAACAAAAGAAAGAGCAATAAAGTCAATTTCTTGAGTTAGACCAAATGCCAGGTCTTCTCTGTCTTTCGCTGTAAAACTTGGAACAGAAACATTTGTATCTGGTAGGTTGATCCCTTTGTTAGACTTAAGAAGTCCACCAGCTTCGATACGAATTTTAACAATGTGTTCTTCTTTATCGATGATCTCTGCTGAGTAGTTACCATCATCAAAAAGAACTCTCTCTCCAACACGACAATCATCAACAAGCTTGTCATAAATTGTTGGAATATAGCAGTCCTTATACTGTGGAAGCTCGGCCTGATACTTTGTCTCACCAATGACCCACTCAGATCCATCTTTTAGATCAAGAGGCTCAGGGAGCTTGTCTACGCGAATCTTTGGACCCTGAAGGTCAAGTAGGATACCTACTTCACGACCAAGATTTTTCGCGGCCTTGCGAATCATCGCCATTCTGTCTGCCTGCTCACCATGAGTTCCGTGACTCATATTGATACGACAAACGTTTACACCTGCTTTGATTAGCTCTTCGATAATTTCAACATTATTAGTTGAAGGTCCCATTGTAGCAACAATCTTAGCATTTCTTTTAAAACTTCTAACTTTGCATTCCATAAATCTCACCTAGAATATATATATATTTGTAGTTATTACGCTTGTAGACTTCACTCTTATCGGAACAATGCTCGAATGATTAATATGCTCCATAATAGATATTGTGTGAAATGAATGTAACTGGAAAGATAATAGACTAAAAAGGTCCTAACATCAATGATCGGTGCCTTATTTCGGGCATTTAAGCATTAAAGTTAGAGGACTTAAATTTGGCTTAATCTTATTAGTACACTTATATCAATATTAAGTAGTGCTTCGGTTCCCTCTATTTAGCTCTGCTTCCTGCGCTGACATTTTCATCTTATCAATCTTTGTTTCGTATTGATTTTTGATTGTATCCATTCTCAACTCACTTCCTTTCTTGAGATTGTCATACTCTCCCTGCACCATACTGAGCTTGATATCTAGATCTTTGGCGGAGTTCTTTTTTTCAAGGCGGAGCTGCTTTTCATAATCTTCAATTAATTTTTTAGTTTGAATCTCATGACTAAACTTTACCTTTGAGAGTTCCTTGTCAAAACGACGCTTCATACCAACCATCAATTTATTATTTTCTTGATCTTTGGTAGTTAGTGTTCTTTTTAGTGTTCTCTTATTTTCAACTTGTTTATTAGCTTCAGAGAGCTGGTATCGTTCGAATTCACTTGAAGCTTTTTTCTTAATTTCTGCAAGTTTATTCTCATAACTCGCTACAGTTCGCTCAAGTTCATCATCTTTTTGTTCTAACTGTTGTGATAAAGAATCATTTTTTATTTCGAAATTTCGTGTCAGGTTTTCTTTCATTTCAAATTTATCGTCGTGAATTTCACGGCGGGTTTTTTCGATAAAACTAGTTTTCTCTTTTTGAAGGTTGCTATTGAGATCCTTGAGGGCGAGATCATGGTTTTCATTCATGATTCCCGTTTCAAACTGGTGACGTTGAATATTATCTTCAATTACACCTTTAAAGCCCTTCTCTTGATGATTGAGCTTCTCTGTAAACTGATTTTCAGAAGTTCTCATCGCATGCATATATCGGGCCTCAGCAGCAGAACGGTCCTTTCTAAAGCGTGCCCTAGTGGAGGCATCGTATGTCTTATGCTTCCTGTTAATTGAATCTAGCTGAGCTGTTCCCTCTTGTTTTTGAAGTCTAAGATTTTCTATAAAATCAGAATTGGCCTTATTTAGTTGGCGAGTTTGCTTGTAGCGGTGATCATCCATATCGCCTTTTACTCGTTCTAATCGTCCCTCATAATCCTCAGCAATTCTTTCATTCTCAAGATTAGTCTGATTCATGCGCTGGGAATTTGATTGGATATTCTTAGATGCGATGGCCCGTACGCCCGCCATATCGTGATTGAACTTTTCTTCTTGTTGCCTTAGTGCCTGGACATTCTCGCGAGACATTCGAGTATTATCGTTCACGAAACGTTTCTCCATATCCCCCGCAATTTTTTCAAAACTCTCAGTCGATCGAGTATTTGAAGCTTTATGGTTTTCTCTTAGCTGATTTACCGTGATTTCTTTACTGGTTGCAAGCTGATTAAATTCATTAGCATGTGCACGCTGCGCAGACTCTATCGCCTGATCATTCTTGGCCTTACTTTCGCTTAGCTTTCTAGAAGAGTCTCGATTTAATTCCACAACTTTATTGTTATGAGAATCGTCCAACCTTTTTTGTTCAGCAATTTGATTCTTCTGATAGTCATAAAACCGCTCATCCGCAGTATCTTTAAT
>JAGLCH010000344.1 GCA_023146355.1 Bacteriovoracaceae bacterium
ATTTATAATTCTGCCTAAAACTTACATATTTAGGATGGAAACCTTTGACCTAGCACAGGAAATCACTATTATGGAATAGATCAGGAGATGATTTTGAGAAAAAAAGAATTCATTCAATTTGTACAAGATAAACTAGATGACCTCTACCCAAAAACACCTATACCTTTAGACCACACTGACCCATACTCTCTGCTAATTGCGGTATTACTCTCTGCTCAATGTACGGACGTAAGAGTTAACACAGTAACTCCAGGCCTTTTTTCAAAAGCTAACAATCCCACAGATATGATTAAACTCAGCAAAGAGGAGATTCAAGACATCATACGTCCCTGTGGACTATCGAAGAACAAGGCAAGCGCAATCTGGGAACTTTCGGCCATGATATTAAATCAGCACAACGGAGATGTTCCTCAAAGTTTTGAGAAACTTGAAGCAATGCCCGGAGTGGGCCACAAAACGGCATCAGTAGTTATGGCACAGGCATTTGGTGTTCCTGCTTTCCCTGTAGACACTCATATTCACAGGCTGGCAGAGAGATGGAAACTCAGCAGTGGGAAAAATGTAGTGCACACTGAAAGAGATCTTAAAAAAATATTTTCAGAAGAAAACTGGAATAAACTTCACTTGCAAATAATTTTCTTTGGAAGAGAGTACTGTAAGGCAAGAGGGCACAATCCCAAGGAGTGCCCTATTTGCTCTGTTGCACCTAAGCGGTAACTGATTTTTTAATAGAGGTGCTACGATTTTTATCCCTAAGGCCATCTAATCGATCTTCATAAACACTTATAAGATCGCGCTTCTCATCATTCCCCTCATCTACAAGAGTTCTAACTCTAGTACTTTGCGCTGTTTTGAGTTTTTGAATCTCACTAATATGAGAACTGTTATCTGCGCGAAGCTTCTCTTCATAGCGACCAATAACATCTGTCATTCTCTTAGAACTCTCATTTTTCATGCGAGCGGACTCGGTACTGTGGGCAACGCGTTCCTTATTGAGACGCATTTCATGCTCTCTGCGCTCGGCCTTAATTTTCAGCTGCATTGCATTTCTTTCAACTTCAACGGTACGATCACTTGAAATCTGGTATTCCTTAATCTGTTGAACGGCCGCCCTCTCTATCGCATCTGTCTTATTACGATATTGCTCGCGGAGATTTTGCCCCTCAATATCTTTTTGATAAAGACGCTTCGAGAAATCATCTGTCACACGGTCATACTTTTGCGCAAAATTAGATTTTACCTTGTCATTAAACTGATCCATCTGCTTACGGGTATGCTTAATAATAGACTTCTTTTCATTTATGAAAGTACTCTGCATACTATTAAGGCGCTTATTACTTTTGTCTGTAATTCCTTCAAGCTCTCTTTGTTTCTCTCTTTCTGAAAACTGGAGACGGCCTGATAAAATTTCCTTTTGCCTCTGATTGGTGATTGATGAATCGTTCCCTTTACGGTTACTGTCAGCGATAAGGCGTATCTTTTCCTTATTAAGAGTCTCTGCAGATTGTGCTTTGTCCACAGTTATTTTCTTATCATAATCATGCTTTAGTTCTTCTAACTGATCTCTCATATCTTGTTTTGTTTTTTTCATATCTTGAGCAAATGTATCTTTAAGACCTACCTCCATCTGCTCCGACCGAGAGTGAGCTTCATTGATATCTTTTAGATAGTTTTGCTGTGCCTTAGCATTGTGGGAGATGAGCCTTTGCTCCTTGCTAAAAATATTGCTATCAAAATCCGAGCGGTTTGAGTCAAGGTTATCGCGGTGAGTTTTTTTCAAATCACTAATATCTTTCGCGTGCATACCTTTAAGATTTGTTGATTTTATATTTTGTGCATTTTTTAGATTACGAAGTTGTTCAGCAGTATCATCATTTTGATCGGTGATTTTGACTTCATAACCTTCTTGGATATCAGCAACCTCTTCAGAATGATTTACATTTGTCGAATCAATTTGATGGCGCTGCTTTTCCTTTAGATTCTGGACTTCCCGCTTATGTTCTTTGGCCATTTCATTTTTTGCAGCAGCATGATAATCTCTATTATCAAACAATCTAGTATTTAATTCATTAACTCCACTCATCTAAAAACTCCATCTCTTAGAAGTGATATCTTTTTATTATATCTCGAATCCCTCTATTTTGCGTACTCGATATAATTTGCCTATTGCATCAGAAAACGAATCTGAGCGAACTTTTA
>JAGLCH010000345.1 GCA_023146355.1 Bacteriovoracaceae bacterium
GTCATAACCTCTTTAGCTACTTATAACTTAGACTGATTTTTTCTCACGATCTTATTCTGGGGTTCTGTGCCAGCACTTTTTTTTAGTTGCTGAACAGTATCCCATCACAACATTATTTGAATAACTATCGGTCCAGCAGATTTCATAGGTTCCGACCCTACTGATTTTTGATGTCCTAAAATACCTGTAGCATGAGCTATCGGTACTAAAGGTTCTATAAACTTTCTTATGGAAGATTTTATTAACATCTCCTAATGTCATACCGTTCACTATATAGTTTTTTGCTCGATCATTGAGGTTTTGAATCATGCTTATGATTTTTGTGACCTTAGAGTCCAGGTCATTTGCTGCTTTTAGTAGATGTGCATTCTTATTTATAAAGTTTTGGAGTTGTCGAATTTTTACTATGCTTTTTCTCTTTTCAGATTGTAAACCTTTGATTTTTTTGGTTAACATTTTCTTCTTGCCATCAAGTTTTATTAAAGCATTTTTATAGCTAGCCTGCATTGCTTTCAATCCATCTGCCTTATCAATGAAATCTGCACTTATACTAATGGTCGTTGAACAATCATTTATATTTGGATCAAAGAATACTAGCTCCACTGTCATTGGTATTTGCTCAATAAATGGGTACGCTGTTTTGATGTATTCAATATTTTTATCAATTGCACTGGAACATGCTTTTTCTCTGTTTTGACCTACTTTCTTGTGATTTGTTCTAAATAGGTATTTTTCTCCATTTTTGACCTTGAGAGTGCTATCTCCTGTTCTGAGAGTGTTAACCCAGTCTGGAGCAATATTTGAATACAATTGTTGGCGTCCTGTTGAGCATCCTGTTGTGAGGAAAAGAATTGTCAAAATTATCTGATAGATTCTCATACCTCCTCACTTCTTTCATGGGACTGGTAGATGTAGTACCCATCTTGATTTTTTGTAAGGATATTTGATATGTATTCAGAGGGAATAAAAACTAATGTATTTTCTGCTGATAGTATTGTTATTCCACAATTATGGCCTTCTCTATCTTGGACTATTGACCCAACTTTAATATGTGCTTTATTCGCCTTTGTGCAAATTATTGTTTTTTGGGTATTTGCTATTTTTTTAAGTCTTACTCTTCTACTATCATCATTTACAAATAATGTTTCGTTATCATTGCATCCAATATCAAAATGCAACTGTTCCATTGACCTATAGTTTAAATCTGAACCATATAGAACTGTTAGCTTGAGTTCAGGGATATACTGAATGACCTCTAGGTAGTATTCTTTCAGGTCAAATACCTTTGACTTAACAAAGTCCTCTGTAGGTTTCTCGGAATTCAGTTGAATTATTAATCCGAGTTTTTTTGAAATTAATAGTCCCTTGCTATCACCTATTAAAACATCATATGGAGTGTTATTAGATGCGAGTAGGTGATGAGAAAGCATTAATGCTGTCATTAGTATAATGATTTTTATTTGCCTCATTATTGCCTCCTCCTAGTTGTCATTCGTTGAGAAATTTGTTGTTGAACTTTTGGGAAGTCTTATGAATTTAATTTGTCCTTTGACTCCTAGATATATGTCGTCGAAGACGACAAATAGGTATCTTTGTTTTATCGCTTCGGCTAATGCCTTACTTAGTGCCTTTATATTTTTGATCTTCTCCCCATTTATGCTTTTTATAACTACTAGTTGTTGGTGAGATTTGTTATGTTTCCCGATTATGCTTAAAGGAGAGGTCTTTGGGCTATCTGTTAGGAGTACTCCTTCATCTTTTAGGGAGTGAAGAATCATAAGGGTATTGATGGTAGGATTACTAAAAATTGATCCCATATAGGACAGGTAGTTTTGATCATTAGCACTCAGGTCTCTTTGAACCTTCTGCTTCACTTTTAACCGTTTTCCAAACCTTTCAATATCAAAATTGACCGACTTTTTATTAATAAGCAATTCTTCGTATATTATTCTTGAAGTTGCTTTTTTTCCATTCACAGAGTGAATAATGTCGCCTGGAAGTAGTTTAGAAAAAAATGGAGATCCATTAATTGCTCGCTCAACGGTCAAAATTTCATTACGAGTACTTGATGTTGATTTAAGGTAGTTTTGAGCAATGTTTTTATTGATAACTGCAAGGTCAAGTCCTGCTTCCGCAACAGTGTTCTTGCTACTTTCCTTATAGTGCTTTATCGCTAAGCCGATATAGTAGATTGGCAGCTCAATGCTTGTTACACTACTGCCTTTGTAATGCAATGCTACTACCTCGCCTTTAATGTTGAATACTGGACTTCCACTGCTTCCTGATGATCTATCAATTGTAGAAATAATCGCATCAGGAATTCTTCCGCCTTTGTCCTCATTGATTGCTACAACTTTTCCTGATCTTAATATTGCTTCGCTTCCATTGTTTGTTCCTATTAAATATACTTCTTCCCCAAGTTTAATGGGGGAGCTTTTTATTGTTACCTCATGCTTACTTTTTAGGAGGGGAACTTTTAGAATCGAAAAATCGAAATATGGATCGGTATAGACAACTTTTGAGTCATACTCAACTCCGTTCTATGTTTTTACTAGTAGGTGGGAAGTTCTTAAATTTGCGACATGTGAAGCTGTTACTACTAGGCCATTAGATTTATCTACAATAAAGCCAGTTCCCTCTTGCTCACCAGGTTCACTCAGTGCAAGGGTTATTGATTGGTTACCTTTAATACTTACAATTGACTGTTTTAGTTTTTTGTATTGTTCAGTTGACATCGCACGAGCTGAGATTGAGACGGTATAGACTAGAGCGATGATAAGAATTGAGAATATTTTCATATTTCCTCCGTTTATTAAATCTATATCTTTTGCGTTCCAATATATGACAACTCGTAACTCAGGAAAACTTGAGTTCCCCCAGCTAAATGTTGTTGATAATATATAGAGAGGTTTTTATGTCACCAATTTCATTCGGAAAAGATTTGGTTCTTATCGAGCTACTCGGAAGGGGAGGAATGGGAGAGGTGTATCGAGCTGAAATCAGGAAGGGGGACTTTTCAAAAACTGTTGCTGTAAAAATCCCGGCAGATAGTAGTGAGGGCTTTACTAGGGCCCTTATTGCAGAGGCTCAGCTAGTTGCACAACTAAGACATCCAAATATTGCACAAGTTTATGATGTTCGAGTTGTAGATAAGCAGCCTGCGATTGTCCTTGAGTACATTGATGGACATGACCTAAGGCAATTAATTACTGTAGCTAGGCAAAAAGGAATTCATTTCAGTGAAAACTTTTGCTTGTTTGTCTTAAGCAATATCCTTCAAGCACTTATGTATGCTCATTCACAAGAAGAACAAGTGATTCATTGTGATATTAGTCCGCACAACGTTATGATAGATGAGTTTGGGACTGCCAAGGTTTTAGATTTTGGCATTTCTAATATTGCCAGTAACGGTAGTCTTAATAGTTATGGTGGTAAAACTCGTTACTCTAGACAAAGATCTACTCATGACCTTAAGCCAATTCCATTTGATGATCTATATTCTTCAGTACTAGTCCTTTACGAGCTTATTACTTTGCAGTATGCATTTAATGGATCTTCAAAAGCTGAGGTCAGCAAAGCAATTGAGCATGGGAAAATATCATCAATTGAAATCTTTCGAACTGATCTGACTCCTAAATTTGTATCTTTTGTCGATGATCTTATCGCTATTGTTGTTTCTGAAAAAAACACTTCCATTGAATCTACTTTGGCTAAGCTTAAAGAGTTCGTTCCATTTGAAGATGAATTAATAAAACTGGAAATTATAAATCTTCTAGGATCTGAAAATTTAGATAAAACTTTCATCACACCTAGTGTGCGTTCTAGTAAAAAGCGCCTTTCGTTATTCCTTTTTCCCGTTTTGCTCCTGTGTTTTGCTTTAATAGCTTATTGGTTTTTTGATAAGAACAATCGTGCAGATTTAATTGTGGAGAACAATAGTGAAATAACAAGTTATACTCATCGCGATACTAGCTTTAGACCTGTTGAGTTGATGGACCGAGGTGAGCTTGAGGATGTAGCTTGCAGATACTTGTGTTCTGAGATTGGGATACATATGTCTGCTCTTCTTATGGCATCAGATGGCAAAATGAAAGCTCCTCCGAACTCCTTTCATGGGTTTAAGGATCTATTTGGAAGTGATAATAGTCTTGTTCATAGTATTGATGCTCACTGTAAGAAAGCAAGTGTCTGTGAGGACGCTACTTTTGTTATGAGGTCTTTTTCCTCTGTTCTCAATTCTAAGAAGGATATCAAACTTCAAAAATTAAAAAGTGCGATGGTAGAGCTAAATAATCATAATCCTAAGGCTTTATTGACTATTAATTTGATCCAGAATTTTTCTGAATCTGATTCAAAGTTATTTCTAGAAACAAAGAAGGGGATTAAGAATTTTTATAAAAGGAGCAAGTTAGTTCAAAATATCTCAGATATCTCGCTTAAGGTTTTCACAATTCCAGATGGCAACCTCAATAGCTTAAGGTCATGTAGAGTTTTAGGGGATTTACTATTTGCTAGTTCTTACTTTCAAGATTTTTACAGATTAAGAAATGTTGCTCACTATGACTCTAATTTTATTTTTATTCCTGGGAGTAGTAAGTGCCGCTTTGTCGGAATGAAGTCTCGTACACCATTCTTTAATTGCGATAAAGCGGAACAAGATGACTCACTATACTCTACAGGGGTATGTCACTATAAGAGAGAGAGCTGGGACCTGAGAAGCCTAAGCCTTTTAATACCTGACCACATGATTAAACAGGGTACTTATGAAGCCAACTAAGTTTCAGAGAATTCAAGAACTTAAGAGGGTTTTGCAATCATCTGGCAAACTTAACAAAGATCTTATTAATATTAGGGTCTCTAATAGTCTAGGATGTTCAATTGATCTCATTGCAAGAGCTATTTATCGTGATTTAGATGAACTTGTTAGAACAAATGTCATAAGAGAAATTGTATATACGAGAGATATGAGGGTAATTGATGAATATGACCCTCAGGTTCATCGTAATGTGATTAAAGAATGGTGTATCCCGCAAAGTGAGGGGAAGGTTATTGGTCATAAGTCTCTTGAGTCTGCTGGTGGTTCTTTGTTCTGTCCTAAATTTTTGCTTAATGATGTTTATTTAACCGAGGGCGTCGTGAATACGAATGATGGAAAAAAATCATTCTTTTTCAGTGTTGGTACTTCATTTCTTGGGCTACATATCAGCGATAGCTGTCTACCTGTGAAACTAGTTCTAAGTCGATCTACTGGTGAGATACTGACTGATGAAATCGATGAGATTAATCGATTACATGGGATCAGATCAATAATTGTAAAACTTCCTGTTTCTAGTATTTCTGCTTTCAGCAAAGGAATGAGAGCTGGGCATCTTTGTATAGAACTGCTTGAGAACTCTACTATTGAGCTTACAGACTTAAATAGCTCAAATGGATCATTTGCTATAGGTATTACACCTGAGTATTCTGAGGAGCTAATATCTGCCTGTGACATTAACTGTGAACTAACAGCTGCGGAGCCATGGTCTACTTCTCTTATTAAGAATACTCAATCTTTACCAATTTCTGATTCTCTGATACTGAAGCTGCCTGCTGTTGCTCAGCTATCTAGTGCTTTTGCTCTTTTAATTAAGTAATCACTTGTTATTTTCTGGAACGCGGCTCTTGTACAATACCATTAGGAGGTTCTTATGAAATTTGCTTTTCCTATGTTTTTTCTTTTGTTCCTGTTTTTTCCACTGGATGCAAGAAATTAGGTGGAAGTGGTCCTAGCTCTGCCATTGTGAATTTACCAGCAATATGGATGAGCTATACTGTAGCTTCTGAAGATCAGTTGCCATTATGTAGTAGTGAGAGAGATGGGATGTTATATTACCTTAATACAGCTCAGTCTTTTCGTGTTTGCTCTAACGATAGCTGGAATACAATCGATGTAAAAGGGGAACCTGGTGAAGATGGTGAGAGTGGTGCTTCTCGGGTAGTTAACTTCCAATTTGAGGGGATCGACTCTGGACTTGAGTCCGATTTGTGGTGCGGGGAGCCATTCGATATTTCAGGAATAACGAAATTATCAGTTTCTTATATTAAGGTTTCAGGTCAGTGTTCAATATGTACTGGTGCCAAAACTCTGGCTGCTATTATGGACACTTTGGTGTTCGAGTATCGCCATCACTTGATTCTGATATTTGGAGCAGTGCGAGTACTTCCGATAATTTGAATTTAAATGAATATGCAACTCAACCTACCGACAGCTTAAAGGCGTTTAGTTTTGATACACCTTTACTTAGAAGAGCAAAAGTTTGTTTTTCTGCGATGGGAACTGTCCCGATTGGATGCGAGGTCAGTTACTATATTAGCGGGCAGGAACTATAAGGTTTGAGCACTATTTGAAAGGAGAAATAATGCAAAATAATAAGATTGAACAAAAAGTAAAAGTTATCGAGACAGAGCTAGCGGATGAACTTCAGAAAGAGATTGATTCTACTCTTAATAAGTTTGAAAGGACTGTAAAAGACAGACTTATAAGTGAAGCGCTGGCGAGTGATGTGATCTTACCAAATCTTTTGATAAGAATTAAAGGAAAAGTCAGACTATGAAAACAAATACTGTAAAGCTTTTGGCTATTGTTCTCCTTATTGTCTCCTGCAATACAGCTCAGAAGTCTAGTGGGAGCTGGATTCTTCAATTTGATCGTTCAGATAGGCCAATTACAGCATGTCTCTATCTTTCAATGGATTCAATAAAGTCCTTGTGGATTTCCATGAAATGCCAAAAGTCTGCTATTGATAGTGTTGTTCTCTGTACTGAAGGGCGGCTCTTGCGTTCCTTCTCTTCGAAGGTGAAATGTAATAGGAGCTTCAATAACGCAGTAAAGAGCCATGGAGCATATTCCCTTAGAAGTGACCCCTATGAAAAGTAATGCAGTCAACTCTTATTGATTGCAATAATTATAGATCCCTGAGAATATTGACTTGCACAATTATATTGAAAGGCGTGCTAATGAACTTTTAACTACATAAA
>JAGLCH010000346.1 GCA_023146355.1 Bacteriovoracaceae bacterium
CGCCTAGCATATGGCATAGGGTTTACAAAGTGCATGGTGTCCTTTGCCGTAAACTGAGCAATCTTTAACCAAGCAGCTAGTTCCCCTATATCCCTAGCAACTGTCTTGCCATTCATAAGGACAAGGTGTGTGCCAACATAGTACCTAGTTCTTCCAATGGGCGACAAGGCCAAGAGTCTGTCATAGATACCTAGTATGGCCTCAGAAAAACTCTGCCTGGCGTGGTATTCTACCTTACCGTAGGACTTAACATGTCGTAGGCCTTTATCAAACACATTGTCGACACGGATTCTAGGACTAGTCTCAAAGCCATTATTCTGTTCTTCTCTCAAGGTCTCTTGTGCCGTAGCTATCATAATGTGAATGGTGTCCTTGGCCAGTTCGAGTTCCGTTTTCTTCCGATCTCTAGTAACTACCCTTCTACCCTTTTCATCCCTTACCGTTATGTTAAGGCCCATTACTCAGTCCTCACCCTGTACCCAGCTATATTCCCCATGATAACCAAGGGCTTGATAAAGCTTATAGTATTTTCACCAAAATCTACATCTCGTAGTATGTCACCTCTCTTAGGAGGGTTGTAATCTGTATCAACTATCTGACTAACTGGTATAAGGAACTCCATACCTGTGATGGTTATTTCCTCTATAGATGCGAGGTTCCTAGTGTAATTGGAGTTGGCGATCCTGATCTCTAATGGAGCGAACTCGCCAAACCTTTCTATCTCGACAGGTCTACTCTGTGCAGATATTACGGTATTGAAGGCACTAACCAATCTACTCGACATAGTGTTCCTCCACAGATCCTAAGATAGTACGCTCACTTCTGAATGGATCTAGTGTATTACTGTATTGCCCTATTATCATACCAAATGCCGTACTACGGTCATTGGCCTGTAATGTATAATCGAAGTTCACTGTTAATGTGCCAGGTATGCTTATACTCTGGACATCGTTCCCAAAGTCTAGGCTAATTCCGGCCTGTTGTTTATTGTGGTTAGCACTTACTAAAGAGTAAACCACTTGTCGAATAACGGCCGGTATAATGACAAACCCTGCTGTATAGACAACTTCAAAAGATGTCGCCCCTTGTGCCCAAGATCTACGGGAGCCATTGAGGACTCTAGTGAGTAGGCCTTTGGTTTTCTGGATTCTATATTCCGTTGGAGGGATTACTAAAGAATCTGGTTGTGCCGTTACGGATGTGACACTTATTACTGGATAGTGAAAGGCCGTAAGTTTATCTCCCAGTGCATTGTTGAACTCGTCTACATGGAAGATCTGAGTATAAGTACCTTCACTGAAAACCCTGCCACAGTAACCTTCTATGGCCTCGGATACGATAACTATCTGTTCCTGTAAAAAAGCATCGTGATTAGTATCAGCAAGGTCGATGTTTAAATATGCCTTCATCTGGTCTAGTGTGACTAACATAGTGTCCTCTATATCTCATCTGTGTCAAAGAGAGTTACAAAATGTTTGCTCTCCGCAAAAGTACTATAACTATATATTTCAAACCCTTTAACAACTTCTTTCATATCCCATTCGATTAGGTGTCCAAGTTTCTCATATACTTTGGCCACGGTCTCGAAACAGTACATGGTTTCATCGCCATCGGTAAATCCCCAGTCATACTTGATACCAACAAAGCCTTTGGCCATTTGTGGCAGTAGTGTGCGATCCTGGTCAGATAAGAATACTGGGCCACAACCAACAACACGATCCTTAGTGACCAGTGCCGTTACGAGGTCTGTAAAGTGGACACCCTTTTTAGTGGCCTCTAATACATACAGAACTCCCGTGCCGAATACATCGCCACAATAAATCATGGCATGTTTTAAATGTTCGGGGTTTATTAGGTTACTAAATTCACCATCAGTCTTAGTCAGTAATACTGTTCCTGGTAGGATCTGGTCTCGTATTTTATAATAGTGTGCCCCTGTAACTCTCTTACGAGAGAATGGCACATGTATTTTGCCAGTCAGTTTTACCAACGGACTAGTTACTTTCAAAATAGCTGCATAAATCTTTTTCATGTCGTAACCTCTAAATGTCAAACTCATTAATAAGGTAGTTTCGGATTGTCATCTGCCCACCCAAATATGCTGGTGCAGCATTTAGCCATTCATTATGACCAGCATTAAAGCCATCTATATCATCAGTGTCCTCAAGTAAGACTATGATACACTTCCTACCGTAGTTTACATCAGAAGGTGTCGTAACAGTTGAGGAATTATCTTTAAATCTACTAAACTCCACATCATAGCTGTCCATGAAGGCCTTGGCCTTTAGTAGGATTGCAGTTTCAGTATAACCCTGTGGTAACAGAAATTGTTTCATACATGTCAAAACAGGTAATTGTATGCTGTTGCAGATTAATCCCCTACGTCTTATACCTTCTACGATAGTGTCTGATAGATTGACATCGTAATATTTCTTTGTGACCTTCTTTGATACATTTTCAGAGCCATCTCGGTTGGCCCAAGTTCTAGTAACTGTGCGGTCTTTGGCGAATCCAAAAGCATCTCTATTGTAAACAATGTCTAC
>JAGLCH010000347.1 GCA_023146355.1 Bacteriovoracaceae bacterium
CTTGGTCTGAAATACAATTTCATCAATAACAGCAGTTTTCTCGGCTATAGCGCTAATTACATCTAATAGACCTTCAACAGTTTTATTAGACTCTGAAATCTGATCCATAGAGTTAATTAATTCTTTGACAGTGGCATTACCATTTTCTGAAATTTCACGGACTCCTGCTGAAATTTCATTGGATAGCTCTGCATTTTCTTCATTTTGTTTTACCATACCAGTAAGCTCTTCAATTGCCTCTGACATCTGTGCAACTTTCCCTTCCTGCTCATAGTTTGACCGTGAAAGAACCTCACTTGAATTCGATAGTTCACTAGAACTATCCTTAACTTTGGCGGCAGAGATTGCCAACATATTTCCCACTCGTGAAATGGGCCTTACAATTGCCTCACCGATAAAGGCACCAATCGCAATAATAACAAAAACAGCGATAATGAAAAACACTGTAAACCATATTGTAAGAGAACGTGATGACTCAAAAGCAATGTCAGCAGGAAGTTCTGTTACAATTGCCCATTTAATCCCTGGAATGGCCTCTATGGTTAAAATAGATGATACTACTTCCTTTTTCCAAAAATTTTCTATAACTTCACTTACGTCATTTCCAGAAAATGCCTTTTGAATTGCATCTGTCTTAACTGTTTTTTTATTAATAATTGAACTTGAGGAGGTCATCCCGTACTTCTGAATATTAGATCGAAGAAGATAATCAGGCCCGACGAGGTAAGAGATAGTATTAGATTTTCCATTATTATTTTGTGTCATTATCTCATCAAAATAACTCGTTGCAATCTTGGCAACTATAACACCAGTATATTTTCCTTTACTGTCATTAATAGGTGCCCCCAATAGAGCAAAGGGCTGACCAGATCCATCAGGATAAATCTCAAAATCGTAAAAGATAAGCTTCCTTTCATTTGATACTTCATCTAGTAGCTTAGAAATCCCAGACCCAAGGTAGGACTGACTCTTAACCGAAATACCAAGATCACTACCTTTTTTAAGTGAAAATACAATATGTCCTGAATCCTTATTAAGAATCAGGACATCATCATATTTAAATTTATCAGCATACTTTTTTAGCATTCCGATATTTGTTTTCCATGCAAGTGAGTACTCTTCTGTCGTTATATCTAATTTTTCATTGATAGAAACTTCATTTTCCTCATAGTAATCATTGAAGGTGAAGAGAGAAACCATGGCATCTTCAGAAGATGACATTAGTTCCATTGTTCTCTGCAACATATCAACAGAAGAAACGAGCTGAAGTTTTTTTTGATCAGCGCGATCAATCAGTGACTCTATCGTTCTATTAACAAGAGCACCTTTACCCTTGGTAACAGAAAATGTTCCTACAATGGCCATAGGGAGCAGCCCTACAACTGTTAAAATAATTATTACCCGCCAGCGGAGACTCATAGACATGGAAAACCCTTTGAACTTTAATTAATCAATATATATACCAGAACCAACTACGAAATTTTTTCCTTTATTTGGGCATAGCTCGTAGTATGTTTTCTTTCTTTTTTCAGCTGTTTCACCAGGCTTACGATAAGTGTACTTAACCCATCCCTTCCCTTTTTTTAGTGCACCTTCAACGATCTTATCGCGGAATTTTTTCCCTCGAACATCAGGCTTTCCTTTTAAACTTTTTCCAACTAGCCTTTTAATTGGGTGTGCCAATAAAGTAACTTCATCGCTGAAAACAAACACATAAAATGCCTTGTTGTCTTTGTCCATGTACGGATGGACTTTTTCAGTTATTTTATTAAAAATAACTTGTGGGTCTTTAGCAACCTTAATTTCTTCACACACAGTATGCACTTTGTTAATAACCATCTCTTCGGTCTGTTTTGCCTGTAGAGAAAACGGAATGATTGCTAAAATAGCAACCAAAAACACTAACTTTTTCATTTTGACTCCTTAATTAAATTGTTAAGACAATGTATCGGAATAATCAGAAGGTTTCGTAGTAAAAAAAAGTTAATATATCGAATGATTATTATGATCTAGTGAAGGTATGTAGGTATGTAGGTATGTAGAATCCCATTTTTTCCTACTTATCTGTCGTATATTCCACAAGCTACGATAAAGTTACTTTCTTTATTTTGGCATAACTTGTAGTATGTTCTCTTTGTTTGCTCACCCGATCTCCTAGGCTCCATATAAGTGTACTTAACCCATCCCTTCCCTTTTTTAAGGGCACCTTCAACAATCTGATCACGAAACATCCTCCCGCGAATATCAGACTTTCCCTTATAGCTTTTTCCTACTAGTTTTTTCTTTGGGTGAGCGACTATTGAAACACTTTCATCATAAATAAATACGTAAAAAGCTGCGTTGTTTTTATCTTTGTAAGGATGAGAACCTGAAATTATTTTATCAAAAACATCTTGTGTCTTTACTGCACTCTTAACTTCTTCACATACAGTCTGCACTTTATTTATAACCATCTCTTTGGTCAGTACTGCCTGAAGTGAAAAAGGAATCATTGCTAAAATAGTAATAAGGAATACTAATTTCTTCATTTTGACTCGCTTCTCAAAGTGACTTTAGTCAAGAATTTGATAAATAATAAAATAAATTTACTAAAGAGATTGTTTAAATAAATTGGCATACCTACTCAGACTAGTGTGCAACTTTAATTAGTCGACGTATATTCCTGAACCAACTGCAAAGTTTTTCCCATTGTTTGGACATAGCTCATAGTATGCATGTTTTCTCTTCTCACCTGGCTCACCACGCTTAGTATAAGTGTAATAAAGCCATCCCTTCCCTTTCCTGATTGCTCCATCAACGATCTGATTACGGAACATTTTCCCACGGACATCGGGTATTCCATTGTAATTTTTCCCAACTAACCTTTTCGTCGGGTGTGCAACAAGTTGAATAGATTCAGAGAAAACATATACGTAGAAATTTTTATTGCTTTTATCTGTGTAAGGATGTTCCGCTGCAGTGATTTTATCAAAAATGACTTGAGGGTCTTTTGCTACCTTAATTTCCTCACATATAGTATGGACCTTGTTAACAATCATCTCTTTGGTGAGTTTTGCCTGCAATGAGAGAGGGATCAGTGCAAGTATAGCTGTCATGAATATTATTCTTTTCATTTTACATCCTTCTTTAAGCAACAAGTCTATATATCGGAATATATGTGAATTAAGTTTAATCAACTATATATTTAGCCTGTTAATTTCACCACAAATATAATTATATTCTTAGATTAAGACCCAATGATGTTTGATACTCGCGGTCACCCTTCTCCGGGTCATCAGTAAAGACAACAGTAAAATCACCAGCAATTGAGAATGCTCCCATCAAGTGAATACGCATACCCGTTCCTGCGTAGGGTGCGACTTTGAAAGCTGAATTTTTAGTTACTGTAACGTCAGTCGTGGTATTTGTAGTTTCAGTATTACGCTTACTTCCTTGATAACCACCTCTGAGGTACCAAGAAAGAAATGGCCCTAGCCTTAGTCCTGAACGGATACCAGCTTTAAATTTTTCAGTCTTTGTTTTGATGTTCAAATTATCAGTTGGAAATGTCTCTGTGTCCTCGCTCTGGAGGTATTCACCTTCTATCGAAATGAGGGGTGGCCCAAACAGGAGTCGGGCACCATAAAACATTCTATCTTTGGTGTGGGGAGTCGGTTTAAATTTTTGCTCCCGCTCATAGCCGACTACTGGCTCGACTCGAACTAAACCATTGGAAAATGATCCTGTTGCTGCGATAGTTGCTGTTGATAAAAGAAGGGAAATAGTTGTAATGATTATTTTTTTCATACAACTAGTTTACCAGTTCCCTGCAATAGAAATAAGGGTAAAAAAAAGGCCCTCAACAGAGGGCCATGGTATGAGAATTAAAGACTGGTAAACCACATATGGCGGTTATTTGCCTTATTAATAGCTTCATTGACATTTAATGTGCGAGACAATTTCGCTGCCAATACTGCTCTTTTCATATTAACAATACCACCAGACTTAACCTTGCCCGCAAGAAATAACTTTTTTGTAACTGTTGCCATTAAGATCTTCTTAATCTGTACCGGCATAAGCTTTGGGTTTTCATCTTTTACTCTCGCAGCAACATTAGCAACGAAAGGTGCCGCTTGTGATGTTCCACTTAGCTTATATGATCCTGCACCTGGAATGTGAGAGCTGATTCCAACTCCGGGAGCAGCAATATCGACAGTTTCAACTCCATAGTTTGAAAAGGCCGCAATAGCACTAAATTTGACTGTTGCTGCAACTGATATTGAATTATCTGATCTTACATTAGAAGGAGAATTTGGAAACTTGTCATTATTCATTCCATCATTACCCGCAGCAAATACAAATAAAGTGCTTGGAGCGGTGGCAACATACTTTTGAGCGTTGTCTATCAGCTGATTGCTCATTGCTCTAGCAACACGGTCAATTTCTTTTTCCGTCGGATCCTTAAAGATAGGTACGGCACCAAGAAGTGTTTTGGCCACCTGCTGGGCCTGAAGATACCCTATTCCATAAGAACCATTCATTACATCGACTTGGTGACTTTTTAAATAATTTCCCACCTTTTTGTCAGCTGAGCTCATGGTCTTAGCAACTAGCCCGATTAATTTTTCCATAATCCAAACCTTCATCCCTTTCTTTTTGGAATTTGCTTTCATATAGGAAGAAGAAATACTCTTGGCCACATCGTTTACATCAGTTTGGATCAGCTTAATGGACATAATCTTGGCATCATTTCCGAGCGCTGCAATTCCAGCAACGTGTGTGCCGTGTATATAGTTACCGAACGTCATAACATCTTTAAAGAAGTCTGGTCTCTCGGCCATTATATTTTTTATCCAATCTTGCTGCTCTTGAGATAAATCATCAATAGAAGTGATTCCCTCTTGCATTTCCATGAAGTAGCGAATTGCTTCATCATCAACAAGTCCTTGGTAGTTATAGTTTATTACCTCATTGTTATTTGCAGTAAAGTTCCAACCATTATAGTCATCAAGGTAACCATTGAGATCATCATCAACACCATTAATAGGGTCTTCACTATTAACCCATAGGCGATTTTGTAGTTCAGGGTGATTAATATCTACTCCAGAGTCAACAATAGCGACAATAGATGCAAAGGCGCTGCTTGAAAGTAGAAGGGTTGCAAAAATAAGAGGTTTCAATTTGTTCATACCTAGTCTCTCCGAGGAATTATTTTGTTATTCTTAAGTACTGAAAATATACTTCATTAACTACATTTCATTTATAATAGCTGAAATATAAATCATTTAATACCCAAACTTTCACGTCGTGAAAAATCTACCTTCACAAAGCATCATTATTAGGTGTTATTTTGTATTAATTAACTATATTGACCTTAAATTTAAGATTTTTTTAACTGTGGAGTAGAAATTACAATTAAGGAAAGGGACAAATTCTTCATACAGATACTCTGGAAAATAGCTTTTTAGTGCGAAAAAAAACAAAAAGGACCCAAAAAGGGTCCCTCTTTATAATCAAAAGCTTTAAAAATTAAAGCATTTCTTTGAAAGCTTTTCCAGCTTTGAACTTTACAACGTTCTTAGCTTTGATTTTGATTTTCTCACCAGTTGCTGGATTAACTCCAGTTCTAGCTTTTCTTTTTACTTTTGTGAATGTTCCAAAACCAATTAGAGAAACATCGTCACCTTTTTTTACAGATTTCTTGATTGAATCAAGAGCATAAGAGATAACAGCGTCAACGCTTTTCTTACTCATTTCAGATACATCTTTGTTCTTTAGAATTGACTCTACTAGTTCTTTTCTGTTCATAAATACTCCTTAAAATGTTTTAGTTAGCTTGTGTAAAAGTGTAAGTTAACTTTTCCGAAAGTTCAAAAAAAAAATAAAGTTTTTTTCAAAAAGTGCTGATAGAGGGTATTTTCCCCTCTGCGCTGGCCAATCTCCCTTAGTCATGGGGAGTTTGATAAGTAACTCTATGCTTTTTATTCTTTTATATTGACAACAACCTGCAGATCCCTTTATAGAGAGCTATTCGAGAGGCCAGAACGGTTTTAGTTTTATCTATAATCTTCACGATTAAATGTTTTTACAATATAAAAAGGACTATCGGCTTCATCTTGCACAAGAAGTGCCAGTTTATTTACTTCAAACACTTTATTTTCAAAGGGCCGAAAAAGGCCATTGATAGTCGCCACAAGGTCTTCTCGATTTTCTTTTGGGCAGGGATTTAAGAGTGAAAAATGTGGACGAAAATTTTCTAGGCCATGATAGGTATGAAACAAATCTATCCGCTTTCCCTCATGGGCAGAGTACTGATCGGGGTCATTTTTCTTAATATGAGTATAGAGAGAACCATCACCTAGGGGGTGCAGCCTTGCCACCACAAGAGTATGAAAGACAATGAGAGGGATATTGGCGTCATAACCCAGCACTAGTGCATCATTAGATTTCCCCCTAAAATCAATAAAACTCTCCCCTTCGGAAGGAGTTAGAATGAAAGAAACATCGGGGTCAGAAACCTTTAAGAGTGTCTCAATTTCATCAATAATAGAGCTAAGTTTATGCTCATCAAAATAGATCGCATCGCCAACTGTAAGATGAAGACCGTACTCATATGTGTGCATATTACAGTTCTTCCAATTGTCTAACTCTGAAGGAAAGGCGCAGTCTGTATCATTCCATAAATCACGGCCAACGATTGAACTCCCCAAGCGATAAAAGCTATCGTTTACATCTGGGACATAATAGAGAGCAAACTTTTTCATACATTCTCCAATCTCTACTGAGCGCGAGCTAGTAGTTTATTACTTTTATTTTGCAATTATATCATAAAACGAAGATACCAGAACTGGTACGATTTCATAGAGAAAGGTTTATACAAATAAAAAAAGGCCTCTAGGGCCTTTCATATTTCGATCTAGATATAACTAGAAGTCTTTAATTAGGTAGACAAATTTTGGGTAATCAACAAATGGATTTCTATTTTTTTGTACCTTTTGAATCGCATCATTTCTTAGCAATTCTTTCTCAGAAATAGTATCTTCCTCATGCCACTTTCTAAAAAAACCTTCTTGCTGTGAATCGAGTTTTTTATCGTATCTTAAAGAGAAATAAAGCATTGATCTTGCAACATCTCCCTTGTGAGAAAATGGAGGCTCAAAACATCTAGTTCCAAATTTGCTCTCTCCAAGTGCAACGCCGTTGTTTCCTTCATATGATGAATTTACAACCTCACACAGAGGATGATTACTACGACGTGAGTTCATTTTTGAATCTGACGGGTATAGGTGGTGGATATCAGATTTAGCTATCCCAGTTGCTCCCTTGCTTTGTGGCCAACTGTGCTCACAATTCATTATATTATGGTTAGGAATTCCAGAAGTACTTAAACATTTTCCTGTATAGACCCCGCATACTTCGCCATTTACATTATCAATTTCCCCAAAAAAAGCATTACGTGCACCTTTATAACCAAGATCCTTATTTGTACTCATGATTTTTCTGAGCTTACTTCTAAACTCTTCCCCACAGAGATTAGTTAGCGGTTTGTACATCTGATCAAGATCGCCATTACTCAAAATATCATTCCAAATAGATCGGCAATCAGCGCTTGATGCATAAGTTGCAGATGAAAACAGAAGAAGCATTAATAGGAAAAATTTAGTGAGATAAGACATACGAATTCCTTGTTTTAGAGGTCACCTTTGAACTATTGTCTTATCGTTATTATAACTTAAAAAATTAATACCTTTTTACTTCTCTGGCAGGTAAGAACTACCTAGTAACAGCATCCACTAATATTATTAATGACATATAAAACTTTTCTTTTATTAAAAAAATAAAAAAAAGGGAGCGCAAGCCCCCTCTATCATTACATGACTAAAACACTCAACATCAGAGCAATCCTTTCATATCAATCTTTATATACTCTAAAGTACCTATGTCGCCATAGGTTCGATCATAAATTTTCAGCTTCCATATTCCACTTGCGGGAAGACCATAAAGCTCTTCAAGAGCAGGAAGCCCTACTCCGTAAACTTCATCAATACCATCAGCATTCCCACCAACGTTCTTTCTAAGAATAACTTCTTTCCCCGATGGGTGAACAAGAGTAAGAACTAAATCACCAACAAATGTGTGCTTAATCTTTATATGAATAGCAAAATCCTTAATGCTGCTAATTCCTTCAGGTCCCCCAAACTCATACACCACAACTTTTCTATCTAAAAGCCGAAGCCCAATATCAATGAACTCTGATGTCCTGAAGCCGTATTTACCAACGACGAATGAACCTTCTGCTTTTAACTTCTCGGTTCCAAATTCTCCGGAGTGAACACCAAGAACTTGAAATGAAAGCTCTTCATTATCATCTGCCCCTTGGAGAAGTGTTACATCAAATGGTACCTCCATGCGAATAGAATCGCCTGGAGCAAGACTTGGAATTGAAAACATTCCACCAATATCAAAATCCTTAGAAAGAGAGATAGGAGTTAACTCCGCTCTAGTCACAACTCGGCCACCAGTGTTGGAAAATGTAACCCAGATATTTCCAGACTCAAGAGGGGCCATTCCACCATCCTGAGGATGAACAGTATCTCCAAAATCGACAGCAGTGATTGCAAGAATCCCACGCTCAACAGCAATATTTTTTATGAATTCACGGCCCTTACCTTCATTAGAGGTCCAACGTAGAGTAAGAGCAATACTACCTTCTTCATGAAATGCCCCCGCTTTTAATCTAAGGCCAGTAACACGTTTTTTCTCATTACCTTTTAGTGCCGGAATCAGTTGCTCTGCTAAAATAACTGTTGCATTACCATCAATGGAAACAATTTCAAGTTTTCCTCCAGTTGAAGAGATTGGGGAAATGTTTTTTATTATCATAGAAAGTGAAAATTCTTGATGGGCCGTAATCGCTAGATTTTCACTTCCATCAATTGAAAAATCCTCTATCATGTAAAATGGAGTATCAAGGCCTTCAATAAAGATCGTGGAAGATGATGTCTGATAGTCATTTCCATAAACAATCACTTTATAGTTTTCTGCAACCTTTGCTCCAACAAGGGGAAGTACAACTTTTCCATCAAAATTAGTGTAACGAACATTCTTGGAAGATCCTTCAATGTGAGTAACTGCTACACGAAGACCCTGAACAGGGTTTCCGTCGATATCAGTGACAGTAGCTTCTGTCTCAGTTTCACCAAATGGAATGACCTTAGGTATATCGACATTGATGGCCTTTGGTGCTCGCATTCGAAATTCAATCGATGGATCGCCAAACGCATGGTAGGTTTCCCAGTAATACTTACTTCTATTTTTCCCCGCGTAGAACTTCCATACAGAGCTCAGTCCATGCTGAGTAATTGAACTAAACGTACGATTCCCGTCATCAAAAATACCGTGATAAACATTTTTCTCAAGAATGTCATCTTCTTCCCAGTACGTGCGATCCATTGAGCCCCAGTAGAATATTGCTCCGGCAGGGTGCTTAATCCATGTTTCAGCAAAAGACTCTTCAATCACAAACTGACCTGTAATACAGGAATTTGCAATGACAAATGGAAGTACATCAGTATCTGTCAGAGCTCTAACATCTTTCTGATAAATATGTGGACCATCCCATTTTTTTGTCCCTCCGTGCCCTGAATAGTTAATGAGAAAACGACCTTTTTGCAATTTTTCATTTACTATGGCATCGCTTACCCTGTGAGTGATAGCATATAACTTATCTGCTCCAGGCTGAACCTCATTTGGAAAAGACCCTGTATAGCCTGCATCGGTGAAAAAATTATCAATGGCGTAGTTGTGCGATTTTTCAACAATATCGTAACGATCGTCTGTTGCAATAAAACTGGGGTGATCAAACCAATCGGTTCTGCCGAACGTACCCATAGTATACTTTGTAAACTTACTAAGAACGTTTGTTAGCTCTGATTCAGACTTGACCGTTACACGGCCGAGTCCAATATCAGGAGCATTGAGATCGGACATATAATCATCGGTATCAATTGAACGATAGTAATGATCTGTAACAAACGTATGATATGAAAGTGTTTTCGCCTTAACTGAAGGAACATCTTCAATATCACCAATGATTAGTGCATACCTCAGATCGTACTTAGGATTGTGATAGATCTCTTGAAGCTTTGTTCTAATCTCATCTGGAGTAATTGCATCTGTTCCAACTGTAATTTTCTCGACATTGTACCCTAGAGACTCCTTAAGCTCTATGTAGCTCTGAAGAGATGGACTATTTGAATATTTTTCACCGATAATAAAAGCAAAAGTCTCTACTCCTGTTACCTTCGGCGAAGAATTTTCTTTAACCACAATACTAAAGTTGCGGTCTACTTTATACTCTCTTGTTTTTGGGTTGTAAGAAAAAGGATATATTGTTACGAGCTGCTTGGCCTGGCCCCTACTGGAGCCTGCAAAGTCTACACGATACTTAAGCATTGGATAGAATGAACTCTTAGCATAGAACGCCCTATTTTTAACAAATGGGGCCTTTGCTCCTTTAATTTTAGGTGCCGACTCTTGAGCAGGCGCAATTTGTAGAGAAACAAAATTCATACCTTTAACATGCTTTTGAGGATCAAAAATAAATTGAATATCTTTTTCAGAATCAGCATTTACATAAAAGGATATTGATGGAACTTTTGGAAATCCAATTCGTTCAAGTGATGCATTATAACCCTCGACACCTTCAATATTTGCATTCATGTACTTTGTTTTATTTAGATTAACTGAATCAAAAGTAACTGTTTCTACTTCGAATTTATAAACCTTCTTTGCTCCATCATTTGTAATCGTAACTTTTGCCAGTGCGCTAGCTGCAACTAAAATAAAGGAGGCCACGATTAAAATAATCTTTGCCATTTTTAGCATGATGTCCCTCCATGATTATGTTTAAATCTGTTCCTTTAAAATTTTACCGACCGAGATAGTTAAAAAGCAAAACAATAACGGCACAGTGCAACAAATGTAAGATTTTATTAGAATAACCTTGCCGAAGGGGATTTGAGGACCAACAATACATGTATGAATATTAAAAATGAGAAATTTCAAGGCCGCCTTGGTGCCTATAAAGTCATCTATACCGAGGATCAAACTCCCACCTTGTGGTCGGAGTACTTTGACGAAAACTGTCACTCTCTTTCCGGCGCAGTTGCCGAGACAATTTTCAACTACATTGAGCCTACGAAGGTGATAGAGCGCGCTACCAGCTCCGCTAATTTCACAATACTAGAAGTTGGCTTTGGGCTGGGAACTGGAGTCAACACAACCTTAGAAGCACTAGACCACATCGAAGGCGCAAGGGTGAAAATAATTTCACTTGAATTGGACCCTAAACTTGTGGAATGGGCGATGAAGAACAACACTCCAAAGTTCACCAAAATGCCCTCATTGTCAGATTTAAAGCTAGTTGATTTGGATGGAATAACCTCCTATCAAACAGCAACGGAATGGGGAGAAATTATCATTCCCATTGGAAACGCCAGAGAAACAGTTCTAAAACTGGCGCAACTGGGTATTGCGAAAAACATTCATGCAATCTATCAAGATGCGTTCTCCCCTAAGAAAAATCCTATTCTTTGGACCGTGGAGTGGTTCGAGGCGCTAAAAAGCGTATCCCATCCATCTGCCATCCTATCCACCTACAGCGCATCCTCCTCTGTAAAAAAAGCTCTTTGCTGCGCAGGATGGATTCCGGAGCATCGAAAAGGCTTTAAAGGAAAAAGACAAAGTATCTCGGCAACTTTAAGCGGAAAAATGTCACAGGATATGCAAGATCACCTAAGCCGATCTCCCGTTAGACCAGGTAGAGACTAGAGTAGTGCAACATTTTCTTCACTTGGAATTAATTTTGGATATAAGGTATTATATTTAAAGAGATTTTGATCTCAAGGAAGAAGATATGGCACAAGTTATACTAATTGAAGATAATGAAACACTACATAACCTACTGTCAGTTAACCTGACCTCACTGCTAAATGTTGAACTCATTCCCCGCGACAATGCCACTGAAGCGATAGGTCTCTTAAAAATTCTTCCCAAAATTGATCTCATAATTACCCGTGTATCCGTTGGCGATGAAGACACAGCTCTTCAAATATCACAATATATTCTTGAAAATGGTCTTGATATTCCAATGATCGCCCTAGGGGATGCTCCAGAAAAGGTCAAAGAAGTCAGTGTGGTATTTGAGGAATTTAAGAGTTGGAGAAAAATTGTAGAGAGTGCAGCAAAGCTGCTCGGAATAAGTAAGGAGAGTCTTGAAAGACAAATCCAACCAGACTACTCTCCTGTTTCAATAAAGTACTTTCTTTCGGTAGATACAATTTGCTGTGAAGTATTTATTAGAATAAAAAAAGGTCCAGACAACTACCAATTCGTAAAACGATTTCACTCTACAGATAAATTTAGCAGACCTATTATTGAAAAATATATCACCCAGGGACTAGATTACTTTTACATTCCCCACAATGAAAAAGAGCGCTTTGCCACCTTTATATCAAATGCACTGGTGATGAAGCTGGATAAGGCAATGTCGCATGCAAAAACAGAAGAAGAGCAAATTGAGGCAATGGCCGAAGGTTACGATGTTGTCACTCGCCAGATTCTTGAAATTGGCTTTACACCATCGACAATCCAGCTAACAGAATCTGTAATTGATGCTATCCAAACAAACTATTCAAATGCAAAAGAGGTATCACCACTTCTTTATAAGGTTATCAACAGCAAGTCATCCTACATGTACCAAATCAGCCATGTTACCTCGATGATTGCCGCAGAGTGCCTTAAAGAAATACTTGGAGATGGTACTCCTAAGCTTAAAGAGTCTCAAAAAATACTTACTTACGCCGCATTTTTTAACGATATCAACCTTGTTGAAAATGATGAACTGTGCAAAATTGCAAGTTATGAGGCCCTTGAATCTGAAGAGATGGAAGAAAAAGAATGGGATCAAGTATTTAATCACGCTCTAGAATCCTCTATCTTTATCGAAGACTACCCGGAATCAAGCCCAACGCTACAACAAGTAATAAGAGAGCATCACGGATCAATTAATGGAAAAGGATTTCCAACCTCTCCAGATTCACGCATGTGCGAACTATCCAAGGTCTTTATAGTTGCAGAAACATTTGCGAGAGAAATGTTTAGATACAAAGAATCAGGAAATAAAGAGCCTCGACCAATTATCTCCTATCTATATGAAGCATTTTCGACTCCCGATATGATTGCAATCGTTACTGCCCTAGAGTCAACACTCAAGAAGAACAAGGGTAAGTAACTTCGGGCCCTCAACATTTGCAGATAAAAAAGTGACAGAAAAAACATGAGAGATAGAGTATGACTCAGATGATGTTAAGACAGTCCAAGCTTTCAAAGAAAGAACTTGTATGGCAGTCATTAGTTTTTACACTGCTAGCATATACAGCGCTAGAGGTTCCCCTAAACTTCGCAATCCAACTTCCATTTGAGACCTGGAATATAGCCCTTGATATTCTCATATCGATAATCTTCACCATAGATCTTATAAAAAACAACCGCTTTAGAAGAGGACTCCTCAAGGCCCCTCGCCGTCTCAATTCTTACAATGTAAAAAATATTCCTTGGTATATGAGTAAGTTTTTTTGGTTCGACTTGATTGCTTGTATTCCTTACGATGCAATTGCCTTCTATTTTGGCCTTCATACGTATGTCCGTTTTCTCCGATTACTAAAGTTTGGTCGCTTACTAAAGGCAGCAACGCTTAACCGTAATGTCGGAAGTTTTTCAGTGCTTCCCAGTGGAATAAAATTTGAAGTAATTATTATCTGCTCAATCATAGCGATTAACTGCATAGCCTGCGGCTGGATACTCGTTAATCCGCTCGAAGAAGTTGATATATACACCCACTACAATAAATCGCTATACTGGGCCATCACAACTCTGACAACTATTGGCTACGGTGATATTGTCCCTACAAATAATATTGGTCGAATTTACACCATGATTACTATGATCATTGGGGTTGGTGTATATGGTTTTGTAATTGGTAATGTCTTTAACCTTATATCCCAAGCTGACCGCTACAAAGAACAAACAAAAGAAAAATTTCATGACCTAAGTCTTTTTATGAAACACTACGATATCCCAGAGCAATTACAATATGCTGTTTTTAGCTACTATAACCACCTCTACACCAAGCGATTAAGTGATAATGATACGAAAATCATTGGCGAACTTCCCAATGCTCTTCAAAATGAACTTCAAACATATATGAATATGAAGTTAATTGGTAATGTGCCCTCATTCAAGCTTTGTTCCCATGCATGTCTCAAGGCGATTGCTGGATCTTTAGAGCAAATATTCTTTTCTCCTGGTCAGAAAATTATTATACAAGGCGAAATTGGATATGAGATGTTCATCATCGCCCACGGGGTTGTTGATGTTTCCCTTTCAGAAAAGGGAACTGTTGCTAGTCTACACGAGGGACAGTGCTTTGGTGAAGTCGCTCTTCTCGAAGAGACAAAGCGGTCCGCCGACGTTAAAGCACAAACCTACTGTGACCTCTATAAGCTTTCAAAAGAAGACTTCTCACGTATTGTAAAATCTCACCCTGAGCTTGAGAAAAGTGTAAAGCGCGTAATGACAAAGAAGTGTAGCTAAATTAAATCAAGAAATGATTGACGCTTTTAATGCGACAACAACTTCCCTATAGCTTGGAAGCATAAATTCCTTCTCAAGATCGACAAAGAGTGTACTCATCGACTCCTCTCCTTTTTTAAAATTGAGGAGGCGCCAAACAAACGTCTCAAGAACGATAAA
>JAGLCH010000348.1 GCA_023146355.1 Bacteriovoracaceae bacterium
CTTCCCCAAGAGTAATCGGCCCAAATGGCTCCAGTCACAATTCCAATAATGAGAAAAACCACACCAATTTTCATAGTTGTATAAATCCAACCAGCAACTTTTTTATAGTCACTCCCCTTCTCTTTAAACTCATTAATCATCTGGCCATTTGCAAAGATCCAACTAAGCGCGAGCCCAGAGTAAGCGATAATTATAGTGGTCACGTGAACACTGAGCCAAAAGTTGCTGCGAAGAACAGGCATTAGGGAGCCAATTTTAGGGTCCAGCATCCCTGTGGCAAAGTTAACCATGATAAGAGTTAGCGTATTCAAAACCACACCAGAAACTATTACAGGAGTCTCTTTCTTTTTGAGGTAAAAGTAGAGAGTAATAAAAAGAGCAAAATAACCACATGTCAGTACAGTCTCATACATATTGGTAACGGGTGCTCTCCCACCAATATAGGAGCGCATTGCAATCCCCATAGTCTGTAGAAGAAATACAATACCTGTGATACCAAGAGCAAACTTCTTTTGCTTAACACTATAAAGCACTAGAGAGACGCCAGATAAAATTAGGCACCACATAAAGGGGTTTGTTTTATAAAAAATAGTTTCAATCATCTTTAAACTCCGAGTTAAGTCGAATGGCAAAAAGGTAGTAAAGCAATCCACCAATAATCAACATCAGTGAACCAAGGTATTTATAGAATCGTCCTGGATCGTAATTAACACTTAAGGTAGAGGCATACTCACCATTTTGAAGTTGAAAGTAAGAGTTTTGATATAGAGTGAACTTTCCAACAGTCAGGGGTTGATTCATTGAGATTATGTGAGAGCTTTTTTCGCCTCTGTTATCATAAACCTCGATCTCACTTTGATAGCTGGCTGGAGACCCATCTTCATCTTTTTGAATTTCAAATTTTTTCAGATAGATTTGAAAAGGAAGAGTGTATTCTTTTCTCCCAAGAGAAACAGAGTAAAGCTCCTTTCCAAGTTTTAGCACCTCTTCACTGCCTTGTTTGAGCCAGTAGATCTCCTTACCAAACCTCATTGATACAGTTGAGAATATCTCTCCCTCTTTTGACTTAGGACTAGGAAGTGCTGCAATGGGGCTCAATGTTGGGTACTCAGAGGTCGACAGTTTTAAAGGAACGAGTGATAAGTCCATCCAAGGCAGCTCGGTAGTACCATTACTTAATGAGTGATGCTTCATTATTCGATTGTGTTTCCGACTATAAAGGAAAATCTTGTCGCCAAAAATAAATACAGAAGGGGAGCTCGTAAGAGACCTTTTATCAAAACAACTTCTTCGGGCCTTTTTAACTTTATTTTTCGGCAAAGGAATCGGATTTTCACTTGTTATATCAAAGCACTCTACCTTTTTTCCCCAGTCATATTTAGAAAAATAATCACTATAACTTTCAGGCAAGAAATAGATCTTCAGTGGACCAATTTCTGCTTCATGGCGAAAACGGGAGCTTTGAGAGTGTGAGAAAACAAGAGGGGCAATGACTTCATTTTTCTGTGTGAGTTCAAAGTATCCTGATGCACCATCATTTGCACTAACCCATGTTAGCGCCTCACGGGCAAAAGGATAGTACTCTTCAAAAGAAACGCCCTTAAATGACTTATTTACAGACGTTGAAAAAATGACGTTTGGCAATTCAATTTCAACAGTCTCAAGCATGTCGTTCTGAGGAAACAGTTTAATTACTCGTTGATTAAAGCTGATTTTATTATTTGAAGCATTTGGATAGACACTGAGCACACCATCAAGTCCCGCATCATAGGTAAAAAAACTACCTGCAAATACAACAAGGATTCCCCAGTGCATGACCTGAAATGCTATATTTTTCTTCGAAGTGGTAAACCGCTTCATCATTGCAAAGAAAATCGACAATACAGAGGAGAATGCGAGTACTGCCATCCCCCATGACTGATAAAAAATACCTGCGGCAAAGCGAGCACCGTATACGCTCTCCACAACAGTAGCAGCAGAAAAATAAACTGTTGCCACTACAAGTAGTGAAACGACAAATTTGCTACTTGATACAATCTCATCGAAGCGATCAAAAAATAGAGTTAACTTTTTCATTTTCGTAAATACTTTGTAATAAGTGCAGGTATCCACTCTTTAGCTCCAACGAACTTTTTAAGTAGAACACCCTCTTTTGAATAAAGATAAGTTTCAGGGATCTTGGTTGTTCCAAATCGCTTAGCTTCGCCCTTAGTATCCATAAGAAAGTTTATCCCTTCAAGAGATATCTTGTTGCGCTTTAAGTAGCGGACAACAGTCTTATCTTCATCCATCAGTGAAATAAAAACCGACTTCACACCTAATTCTTTCAAGGACTGACTGGTATTGATTAGCTTTGGAAGTTCAACTAAACAACTAGGACAAGTTGTTGCCCAAAAATGAACTAATAATAATTTATGGTTGGCCTCAATAAGTTCGGAGCATCGAACTATTTCTTGAGAAGCCAAACTCTTTAATTCACACTTGGGAAGATAAGCTTGGTAACTAGTACCTTCATCTTCAAAGAGCTTAAGATTTTTCGAAACAATAACAACTCCGCCAACCATTAAAAGCAAAGTGATCCATTTAAATATTTTTTCCATAATTATATGACTCTTTCCTATTATCAAAATTAAGAAATAAATTTCTCTTATTTAATTTTTTGCTTTGTAAAATTCACAAAGTATCCGATAATAGAGTTAATAACACAACAATTTTAAACACAAGAGATGTAGCAATGACTAAATCGAGAGTTTTTCTGTACACTGTTTTTTTACTGATTTCAGTAATTGCAAATAGTGTCTACGCACATGAGGCCCACAAATCTTCACCTGATTCTAAATCGCCAGGTGATCATTCCCAAAAGATTACTGCCGACCATTCGCAGTTTGAAAGTCTCAAACAAGAGTTTGATTATGCCCCGGATGTTACAGCGGAATGCCTGAGCTGCCACAACCAAGCAGGAAAACAAATTCATAAAACTTTTCACTGGACTTGGGGAAAAGAGGTTAATGGTAAAAAAGTTGGTAAATCAAAAAATGCGATGAACAACTACTGTATCGCAGGTCAAGGAAACATGGGAATGTGTGGTTCTTGTCACATCGGATACGGTTGGCGTAATGATGATTTTGATTTTGAGGAAGAAGAGAATATTGACTGCCTTGCCTGCCATGATACCACTGGAACTTATAAGAAATTTCCAATTGCACTTGGCCACCCTGTATATGAAGATACAAAGTTTGGTGGCAAGATTTGGAAGAAAGTTGATCTGGCAAAAGTTGCTCAAAATGTAGGAAGGCCAAAGCGTGCCAACTGCCTAGCTTGTCACGCGAATGGCGGCGGAGGTAATGGAGTTAAGCACGGTGATACAGATATGTCTCTGGTCAATCCACACAAAGAACTCGATGTTCACATGGATTCTAAGGGGCTTAATTTTTCATGCCAAGATTGCCACACAACAAAAGAACATAAAATAGCAGGGCGCTACTTTGATAGAAAAGCATTTTACGATTTCGAAACCAATAAAGGAAGAAGAAACCGTGAGGGGAAGGTTGTCAGCTGTGAGTCTTGCCATGGTGAGAGGCCACATAATGAACGCAAGCTTGACATGCACACAAAAAAAGTTGCTTGTGCAAGTTGCCACATACCCAAAATGGCACGCGGTCCCCATGCGACAAAACTTTCATGGGACTGGTCAACAGCGGGAAAACTTAAAAATGGTAAGCCGTTTTCAATTGAAAAAGATTTCGATGGTGATCAGCAACACGCTTATATGAGCAAGAAGGGTACATTTACATGGGGAAGGAATGTAGTCCCTGAATACAGATGGTATAAAGGTGAACTAAAGCAGCTTATATTTAGCGACAAGATTGATCCTTCAAAAGCTCCAATCGATATCAACCCACCAACTGGTGACTATAAAGATCCAATGGCAAAGATCTGGCCATTCAAAATCCACCGAGGAAATCAGCCATACGATACTGTTAATAACCATCTCCTACCTCCAAAGCTAGTTGGTAAAAAAGGGACTGGGGCATTCTGGAGTGACTTTGACTGGCAGGCATCGCTGACGAAGGGTGCAAAGTCCAATAATCTTCCATTTAGTGGAAAATTTGATTTTGTTAAGACAAACGGCTACTGGCCAATTAAGCATATGGTTGCGCCAGAAGAAATGGCAGTGGGCTGTAATGAGTGTCACTCAAGAGATAGTCGATTGAAAGACATTAAGGACTTCTACCTAGTGGGAAGAGATTCGAACTTCTTAGTTGAGATATTTGGACTTCTTGCTGTATTTGGCAGTCTATTTGGAATTCTAGGTCACGCAGGACTTCGCTATATAATGAACAGACGTAGACAAAAACAACAACTAAAAGACAAAGAGTAAGATATGAAAAAATTTATTCAACTATACAAAAGATTTGAGCGTTTTTGGCACTGGAGTCAGGCGCTCTTAATTTTCACACTTATAGCGACAGGGCTTGAGATCCATGGACTCTTTTCAGTCCTCGGTTTTGGAAAGGCCGTTCTTGTACACAATGTAGCTGCTGTAGTTTGGTCTTTTCTTCTTACTCTAATTTTCACCTGGATATTTACAACCGGAGAATGGAAGCAGTATGTCCCTAGCTTTAAGGATGTCGACAATGTTTTAAGATTTTATATGTATGGTGTTTTTATTGGTGAGGATCATCCTCACCACTCAACACCAGAGAATAAGTTTAATCCACTGCAACGATTCACATACATCGCTGTAATTTTTGGACTACTACCACTTCAAGTGATTACAGGATTCCTTTTTCTCTTTTTTCCAGAACTAAGAGAGATGGGAGTTATAGGCTCAGTGGACCTGATTGCGATAGGTCACACCTTTCTTGCCTATTCACTAGTGGCATTTGTGATGGCACACGTTTATATGATCACATTTGGCAAAAAACTTTCAACTCACTTAAAAGCAATGATTACAGGTAAAGAAGAATTATAATACCCGATAACCTTTCATAAGGAGACACCATGAAAAAACTATTTATCGCATTAATTGCACTCACTCTCTCGTTTGGAGTAATGGCAGATGCGTCTAAGGGACAGAAGTACTACCTCAAATACCTAAGACCACACTTTTCCTACAACGGACAAAAGTTTGCTGAGAAATACCTCAAAGTTGAGTGGAAAAGAATGTTCAAAAAAGATGCAAAGAGATTCATCAAGACATTTTCAAAGAAATTCCCAGAATCAGCAACTTTTTTAAAGAGTGAGAGATTTCAGAAAATTGCCCCACACATTAAAGATTTCACAATAAAGTATGCCGCAGATAGTGGTGAGCTGCCTAGTTGTAGCTAATCCCTAAGAAAATTAAACTGAACTAAGGAAGGACAAAATGAAACGGATTTTAACTTTTGCACTACTTATGAGTAGTGCAGCAGGTTTCGCTAATGCTGAAATCGATGCAATGAAATTACAAATTAGAGAACTACAAAAAAAGACCGGTGGACAACACCTTAACTTCAATGTTGATTACCGCGTAACTGCCGACAAGCTTGACTACACATTTGCAGACGGGAGCACATCAGGTAACGACATGCTACTGTCTAATAGACTGATCCTAAATATGGGTTACAAATACAATGACAACCTGTCATTCAGAGGAGCATTAGGCTATAACAAAGCATATGGCGACACTGCAAATCACGGGCAGAGAAATCAGACAACCTATGCTGACTTTGATTGGGTTACTAATGAAAACCTCAATGACAATACAATCAAGGTTAAAGAGGCGTACTTTCTCTATAAGAATGACACATTCCTAGGAATCAATAAACTTCCATGGTCATTTAGTCTTGGACGTCGTCCATC
>JAGLCH010000349.1 GCA_023146355.1 Bacteriovoracaceae bacterium
GCGGTATTCGGATATACTCAGTTTAGTACTGAGATAATGAGTAGATATCATATGATACTGGGGACGACGACAACTGTTGACGCTGCAATCGAACAGAAAAAAACTAATGAGAAATCTGTAACACTACCCGAGCCTACTGTTGCTGCTGGGACAATTAGTCTTAGTGGTTACGATAGAACTAAGCATAAAGTGTATATCAATAGCGTATTGGTAAAGCCAAATATTGTTGGAGAGATTGAAACAGCTTTTTCAAATGAGATAGTCCTTAGGATTGAGGAGCGCGGAAGACAACATTTTGTAAAAAAACTTTCTCTTTCTGAAAATATGGATTCAATAAATATTACAGTCTCTGATATGCCAACTGCAAGTTATGGCTATCTTGTGACAAGTCATAGCTGTGTCACTGGACATATCATTTTCTCTCTCTACGGGGAAGATAGAAAAGAGACTCTGCCAATCTCAATCAGGCCTGGAATTGCATTTCCAATGGGTAGCGATTTAAAGGGAAGAATTATACCTAAAACCTATGACGTCTACTATGAAGCACTTGGAGATAAATCGATTCAACGCAAAGCTTCTTTTACAGTCAGTAGTGTGGATGAGATCGTTGATTTTTGTGAGGGCCTAACTCAGTACCACTAGTTGATTTTCAAAAATGACAAGCAATCATTTAGGAACAGATCAATGTCTGTTAGAGGATTGTATTGGTTCTTTGGTCCAATCTTTTTGTACCAGGTACGTTGAGACTTTGCTAATTGCCTCGTAGAGATAGAAATTCTTTCAAGACAATCTTCCATTGTCGAAAATTCACCCTTTATGTATCCCACCATCTCTTTGTAGCCAATTGACTGGAGGGGAGATTCCTCACCAGTAAAGCCGTTATCGAGTAAATTTCGAACTTCGTCCTCAAGGCCTAGCTTTACCATTTCTTCAGCTCTTTGATGAATTATCTTCCAGTGGGTCTCTTTATCTAAATCTAGATAAACGTGGTGACAATGCCACTCGTTTGCGAGATCTTTTGAGAAATCATATGGATCTCTTTCATCCATCTTTTTTCTTTCATCCGATATTTTATTGCCTGTAGTCCAATAGAATTCAACTGCTCTTTGAATTCTATAATGGTCATTTTCATGAAGTAACTGATAGGTCTCAGGGTCGTTCTCTTTAAGAACCTTTCTGAAGGGATCAATTCCCTTGTCTGCATACATCTGGTCAACTCGTTCTTTAACTTCAATGGAGGGAGTTGCCGCTTCATACATCCCCTTAATGAGTGACCGAAGGTAAAAACCACTTCCCCCAACTAAAATGGGAATTCTTCCCTCTTCGTGAATTTTATTCACTTCCTCTCTTGCGCGCTCCACATACTCTGAAGCATTCGTGGGAAACTTTGCGCTACAGATATCTATCATTCTATGCTCAACTCCATCTCGTTCATCCAGTGAGGGCTTCGCAGTCCCAATGCTGATCTCCTTATAAAAGAGTAGAGAGTCAAAATTAACGATCACTGCACTATTAGGATCAAGACTGTTGATTCTTTTTGCAAGTGCGATACTAAAACTGGTTTTTCCAGAAGCTGTAGGGCCAGAAATGGTAAATACAGGATGCTGAATCATTGCTTACCTTTAAAAAGGGTATTAATCTTTTCATCTGTAAGCATCGCAAGAGCTCCATTGCTGAGTAAATCAGCAACCCCTTTTTTTATAACAATATCCTTGATCGCAGTATCAACGATAAGTGCATCACCTAAATTTGAACAATTTTCAAAGTCCTTTAGGAATTGATCAAGCTCGCTGTTTTTATGTTTGCACACAGCGCTAATAATTGCCCTAACCACATCAGAAATAATATAGTCATTGAGATACTCTGGAATACTACGAAGCACAATAGTTGAAGGAGTCAGGCGATCCATCTCAAGGCCAATTGAGTTTAAGAACTCAAGGTGATTATCTATTTCATATCCTAATTCAAAAGGCTCACTTATTAGCAGGGGAATGATATGATCTTCTGTTATAGGAGTATTTATTCGAATTAAATTAGATAGCTCTTGGGCAATGAGCATTGACCTATTTATGAGTACAAAGTGCTCCACGGATTTTATCTTTAAAAGAGAGTGGGTTCGATTGAGCTTCAGGCAAATCTGCACTTCAGCTTCACTATTATTTTGATCTTGGAGAAGTTGACCTGAGTCCAAAATGTTTTGGTGGTGCTGGTATGATTGCTCCGATAAATTCTTTTCTTGCATCATTTTTAGTTGATCAATAGGTGAGGAGAAAAATGTACCTTGAGGCTCCGTAGGTTTCTGAATCGAAGAATTCGCCAGAATGCTCTGTCGCTCTTTCTTAATCCCTTCTTTAATCGTCGAAGTTAAAAGTGAGTATACCAAGCTACTTTTAAAAAACTTAATATGTGTTTTACTGGGATGAACATTGACGTCGAGCTCGTTAGGAGGAACTTCAAGTTCAAAAACATAATGCCCCGTTTCTCCGTAGTGCCATTGCCCCTCCATTGTACGTACAACAGCGCGATGTAGAGTGTTGTCAGAAAAAAGTCTTCCGTTAACAAATAGGTAGTGGTGTTTTCCGGCGTTCCCTTTTGATGACAGTCTCGAGACATGTGCCCGAACTCTATACCCATCATATTCACCTTTCATTTCAATGAAAGGTGTCTCGGGAGTATTTTTTTTATTATAAAAGATCTTTATGAGGCGTTCATCTAATCTGTCCGCACCAACTGCAGGGTAGAGTAATTTTTCCTTATCATCCCATTTAATACTAAATGAAACATGGGGATTTGAAATAATGAAGGAGTGTATAATCCTTTTTAGAGAGTTTTTTTCTGCTGTTTTAGATTTTATAAACTTAAGTCTTGCAGGAGTATTATAAAAGAGATCTTTTATATAGATCGAGGTTCCTTGCTTGCCTGTGTTGGGGAGCTCAAAATGCCCTTTGTGTTCTCCTCCATTAATCTCAATTTTACCTCCTGATCGGTGTACTGCTCCAGGAATGCTTGAGCAGCTTACCCTCGAAATACTTGAAATACTGGCAAGTGCCTCACCTCTAAAGCCATAACTTGAGAGACCGTAGATATCTTCAAATCGTTCAATTTTACTTGTGGCGTGACGACAAAAAGCATATGGAAGATCTTCAAACCCCATCCCTTTTCCGTTATCAGTAATGCTGATCAGGTCTATTCCACCGTTCACAAGGTGTAGGTCGATCTTGGTTGATTCTGCATCTATTGAGTTTTCTACCAACTCCTTAATTAAAGAGGCCGGACGCTCTATAACTTCTCCGGCCTTAATTTGGTCAATTAAATGTTCTGGTAGTAAATGTATCTCGCTTATAGCACTTATCCTTTAAAAAACTGAACTTGGTTACGACCATTATCTTTGGCCATGTACACCGCGTTGTCTGCTCTCCTAAAGAGGTCATTACCATTTAGCACTCCCTGACGGTAATCGGCAACCCCAATTGAGGCCGTCACAGGAAGACGTTGATCATCATAAATAAATTGATAATCCTCTACAAGTTTTCTTAATCGCTCTGCTATTTCATAACCTTGCTTGAGGTTAGTCATTGGAAGAAGAATAACAAATTCTTCTCCTCCATACCTGGCAAATATGTCTGGGTCGCGAACACCATTTTTTCGAATGATTCCAGAAAGATCTTTAAGAACATAATCTCCTGCATCGTGACCGTAGTTATCATTTAAGTTTTTAAAGTGATCAAGGTCAAATAGAATCAGTGCAAGAGGGGTTCCCGTGACCTTTGACTTTTTAACCTCAAGTTCACACTGATTGTTAAAGTACATTTTATTATAACAACTTGTGAGCCCATCAGTATTGGCATCCATACTCAGCTTATCGTAAGTCAAACGCTCTGGGTCACCCTTTGGCAAAAAGCGAAGTGCAATACTTCCAACCTTGATAATATCGCCTTTATTGAGGGGAGTTGGTCCAACTAATTTTTGATTATTGAGAAATGTGCCGTTTTTTGAACCTGCATCATTAACTACAAAGTTGTAACCATCATTGGAATGAACTACAAATTGCGATCGTGATACCCCCTGAAATTCGAGAGGGATCGTATTTTGAGCACTTCGGCCACAGCTTGTTTCTCCAGTGCCAATGTCAAATAGGGTTCCATTAATTGGGCCACCGACTGCCAAAAGTGCTGCATCTTTTTCTTCTGCTTCACGATCTGTTGCGCTCAATGCTGCTTTAATGTCTGTAATTACAATTGTTGAGTCATCACTCATACTTTCTCACCTTTTGCTGATGAATAAAATTTATGTTCTTTTAAATTAATTCAATTAGTTATCGTATCACTAATCGTAATAATTTCAATTGAACTTTAATTTGTTGTGACAAATTCAGTTTGCTTTTAGATGCAAAGCAGTACTTCTTGTGATTTTGGTACTTTACATCGTTTTTTAAACGCTGATATCATTAAGGCTTAATCAAATAACTTGTTGAATAAAGGGGACGTCCTTGGCCATCACAACTCCCGTCATGAGAGATATCGATTCGGTTTTTCCCGGTGAAAACTGGTTCTTTTATTGGAAGACTTCAGCTGCGCTGTGGGAGGGAAAGCTTCGAGAAAATGCCACAGGCTCCCGAGTTATTATCCCAATTAACTGGGCCTTTCACTCTGAAACAGGTGAGGGGGTCGATTTTGGTCAGCATAGGCCTGAAACGGATCTTTTAAAACTTATTTCAATCATTGAAGGACTGGGAAAAAAGGCCACACTTTTTCTTCCAGTATCTCCTATACCATTTCTCCCTAATGGAGGGATTCCATTTCTTTTAGCTAAAACTCTGAGTCTTAATGAAGAAGAGTTGGCCAATGTTGCAGTAGATGCTGAAGGGTCGATAAATAAAATTTTTTCCTTCTTTGAGCCCAAGGTGTTTCAAGGTTTTAGAAAATTTATTGCCTCACTTTCCAAATTTTTAGATGACAATTCTATTACTGCTACAATTTGGGGCATTGACTGTGGCCATATTGAAGAGCAGGAATTTAAACGCTATATTGACGATCGTTCATCGGCATTTAAAAAGTCTTTTTCTCGATTCCTTAGTGTTAGGAAAAGCGAGGAGAATCTCACCGTTGAGGGGGCCCTTGATGAGGCCATATTAATGGAAGAGTTTTCCCAAACGATTAGATCTCTTTACACTGAATCTTCAAAAGAGTTTTTTGGAGATAGGTGGGAAGGGGTACTCAAAATAGCTTTTGCTGGTGGGAGCTCTTTTGAGCTTATGGACCGTGTGGCAGAAAACTACTCTGAACTAAAGTATGTGAAGGAAATATTTTGCTCCATTTCTCGTGGAGCTATTCCCTCATCTATTCTTTTGCCTGGAAGAGTAAAAGACAGTGGTACTGTATCTAGGCAACTTTATAATATTGTTACCCGCTCTGCGATGGAAACTGCGCTTTCTATCGACTGCTATGAAGAAGAGCAGCTTCAGCTTTTTAGACCTCTCTATTATTTTGAGATTATTCAACCTGCATTTCCAACAGTCTCAAAAAAATGGAAGCGGATAGGGCTTATAGACTATCTCGATTTTGAGTATGGGCAAAATTACTTAATCCGTGAGGAGCTTACAGCAGAGTATACTCCTGATGAGAATAAGGTTTTCTTTTTCCATGGAGAAGGTCTTAACCAGGTTTCTTTTGCTAAAATGCTTAAGATTTTTATGGATGGAGGAAAAGTTATCTTTAACTCCGCAGGCCTATCCGTTGAATTGACCCGTCGAATGGAAATTTTTCTGATTGAAAACTCTCTTAAGGTTGACCACGCAAATTTTATGATAGAGGTCAAAAATGTAGAGTTGGGAGAGGGGAGAGTCGTTATTTTTGATGGTGACCAAATTCCCGAAAAAAATGATGGTTTCCACAAATTTTGGGAGCGTATAATTAATATCTTTTCAGTTAGACACCTGAAGGGCAATACAGAAGAGGGACTCGAATGTTTTTGGCAAACTAGAGATGTTCTAATAAGTGAGCTCAGCTATGAAGAGGTAAGACGTTTTACTGTCTATAATTGTACTAGCTACAGAAAGAAAATGAGGTTACCTGTCGTTCAGAACTTTGCTTTTACAAAAATTGTAGATGAGATTAGCGCCAAGGTTCAATCTGGCCAGAACGAGATTGAAATTGAGCTGCATCCTGGAGGATCAGTCTCACTTGATTTTGGATTATTTAACTAGGACTACAGTGATGGGTGAACGAGATACAGTATTTGCAATTTATAAGTACTTAACTAGTGATGGCCTCGATGAAGAACAGGTGGACCCCTCTTATTATCTCATTCGCGTATTTGATAATACCGGTGCGGTGGAGAGTGCTCATCTTTTTGATCTTTTTCAAGATATCTACCCTGAATTTGAGTCGGGTGGCCGAGGGAGATATATAGGTCCCTTTCCTAACTTAACCATTGTTAATAAATTTGCATTTAGGCTGTGTGAAAATCTTGATGCCAATCGAATTTGTCTACTTTCAGTAATGGATTACAATAATATTATTGATTCAACGACTAATATTACTGACCTAACAGATAAGATGCTTGATGCTGGAAATGTTATTGAAAATATTGAAAAAGAGGAGCGATCTAAGGGGTTACTCAGTAAGCTTTTTAATTCGTAAGTGGTCTAAAAATACAAAAGGCTTTGTGATTTCTCACAAAGCCTTTAAAGCGAGTGGCTAAGCGTCTGATTGGCCATTCAAAAACTTGTCTATGATAACCTCTGCCTTGTACAAGGGCTTTTCTTCAAACTTTTCATCTAGAGAGTAGCGGCTAAATGAATTGCGCTTCTTTCTAGTTTTTAGCTTGAGTTGCTTACTTGTTTTGCCTGGTCTGAGAATCTCATCAAAAGACGTTTGTTTTGCTACTTCTCTTACATTCGATGCCTTCATGGTTACTCCTGCATAATGGTGTCCAAATAGTTCAGTTTAGGGTGTTGAACTTTTGTAACTATTATTGCACTTTTTGAATAAATCTTAAGTATTTTAATGCATAATTTATCTTCAAGGTTAGTTGAGCTTATTTGTCTATATTTTCAGTTGCTTAAAAGAATAGGCTGAATAGATACTGTTTATGGCATGAGTGAAATATTGCCCATACCTGTTGACCGTGTCTCCTCTGTAAGAGTAGTTTGTGACAGGAGTTTATATGAGATCTATATTTTCGTTTACCCTCAGTGAGATGAGGGAGTATTTAGTTGAGCATGGTTGTGCAAAATTTGCTGCCGATCAAGTGTATCAATGGCTGTACAAGCACCACGAAATCGATATCGATAAGTGGACCAATATATCTAAAAAAATCAAAGAGCACTTCAGAGAAAATATTAGCTTCAAGCTTCCAGAGGTCGTTTTTCATATACAATCGACGGATGGGACTAGAAAGTTTTTGCTCGAACTTGATGATGGTAACACTGTAGAGACTGTTGCTATTCCTGCTCAAGGACGCCTTACTCAGTGTATTTCCTCTCAAGTTGGATGTGCTATGGGGTGCCTCTTTTGCAATACAGGTACGATGGGGTTTATTCGTCACCTTACTGTTGCTGAAGTTGTTGGCCAGTATATGGCAGTGACAAAATGGGTACGTGAGAACGGAGATGATCCCGAGATACGTATCTCAAACCTCGTTTATATGGGACAAGGAGAGCCACTTCATAACTTTGACAATATGCTTCAGGCAACTAAGGTCTTTATGGAAGAAAAGGGACTAGCTATTGGTGGAAGAAAAATAACTCTTTCAACTTCTGGGCTTGTTCCACAAATAAAGAAGCTTAATGATTTTCCCGCAGTAAATCTTGCCGTTTCACTGCACTCTACTTTTGACGAGAAGCGCAGCCAGCTAATGCCAGTAAACGATAAGTGGGGCCTTACAAAACTATTTGAGGCACTCAATTCCCTTGAATTGAGAGAGTTTCGCTTTATCACCTACGAATACCTCCTGATTGCTGATTTTAATGATCGACCAGAAGATATTGCAGGACTTTGTAGATTACTTGATACTAAAAGTTCGAAGATCAATCTGATCCCCTATAATGAATTTCCAGGCTCTCCATATAAAAGACCCGACGATGAGAAAATCGAATGGTTTAAAAATCAATTACTAAAGAAAGGCCATGTGTGCACCACGCGGGCTTCTAAGGGCTCTGATATCATGGCGGCCTGCGGGCAACTCAAGAGTAAAGAAGATAAAAAAAATAGAGGAGATGAGAGCTTATAGCTCCCCTCTTCTTCTCTATCTCGTATACTTCCATGGTGCAGGTACAAATTTGATCCTTTGTATCTTTCGACCACTATGAGATGCTGGATTTCGAGTTGCAGGAACTTTCTTTTCTGACGCAATTTCGCGAACGATAATTGGCATTTCAAGAACCTTGTACTCCATCCCTTTACTCCAGTTGTCTCCCACTTTCGCCGTATTTGATTGCATTGGTCCAGAAGTGTTGAACTCAATATTGGGGGGGCTATAGCTTTCGGCCATACACATCCCTGTAATCAATCCAGTAACAAGTAGAGTAAGTGTCCATAGCTTCTTCATAATTTTCCTCCAGTATTTTCCTACCTTACTCATCGGTCCCTATAATAAATACTTGAGCGGAGCTGTCGGAGAATGAAAGAAAGTTGTCGTTATGTAGTATTTTTGGGAAGATATACTATTAATAAGTTAATTATGTGGAGGCCTTAAGTGTCTAATTCAAGAAATAGAACTGCCCTTGGAATTATCCTCGCAGTAGCGGTTCTTTTTGCTATTTTATTAATTTTTGCATCAAATACAATGAATCAAATCGAGTTCACAAGTGATAAGGCAATTCGTTCAGGCAACAAGGATTTGATTGCTGTTGTTGAGGTGGCCGGAGTTATTTTAAGCTCTAAAAAGACAATTGAAAAACTTCATCTAGCAGAAGAAGATGATGACTATAAGGGGATTATTTTACGAGTTAATTCTCCGGGAGGCGCAGTAGGTCCGACTCAAGAGATCTACCATGAAATCATCCGTATCAATAAAACAAAAAAAATATATGCAAGCTTTGGAGCAGTAGCTGCAAGTGGTGGTTACTATATCGGTGCTGCCGCTGATCAAATCTATTCCAATGCTGGATCTATGACGGGATCCATAGGTGTGATTATGCAGTTTAATGACATGTCCGAGCTATTCAAAATGGCAAAAATGACTCCTTATAATATCAAGGCAGGTAAGTACAAAGATATAGGTTCTACTAATCGACAAATGACAGCAGAAGAGCTAGCGATGATGAACTCAATGATTAAAGGGGTTCATCAGCAGTTTATTGATGATATCTATGCGCCAAGACATGATCGACTCACGAAAAAAAATCTAGAACTCTATGCCCAAGGGCAAATATTTTCTGGAGCTCAGGCAAAAGAATTAGGTCTTGTTGATAAGCTAGGTGGCATATGGGTCGCTGCAAGAGAGCTTCACCAGAACCTAGGATTAAAAAATAAACTCGCACTTGAATATGTAAAGACGAAGAAAGAAAAATCTGTTTGGAGATTCTTTGACAAGCTGGACGAAGTATCATCACTCGTTGATGAATTTAAGGCCCAGAGCGTAACGACTCCAATGTTTCTCTATAAGCGTTAAGTAAAAGGAATACGATGCAAATTTACCTCGCATGGATGCAAGACCACCTGTTGGCAGTAGTTGCTATCATAATGATGGCAGTCTTGGTTTATCATTACCTTATAGAAAGAGACACAGGGGTAAAGCTCTCGAAGCGTTATCGAAATTCAATCTTTGAAGCTCAATCCAAAATATTTTTAAATGCTACTCAGTACCTTATCTCTGGAAATAAAGACCTAGCTATTCGTGAATTTCTTAATGCCGTTGATCTAAATCGTGAGACTATCGATACTTACTTTGCTCTTGGTGGTTTATTTCGTAGTAATGGTGAAATTGAAAAGGCGATAAGTATACATCGATCGTTGATTGCGAGAGACAACATTTCAGAGTCTACTCGTTTAAGATCTCTGAAAGAATTAGCACTTGATTTTGATAAAGGTGGATTCGTTGATAAAGCGATTGAAACTTACAAAGACTGTTTGAGTATTAATCGTGATCAAGCAGATGTTATTCAGTCTCTTTGTCGTATATTTGAAGACGTGGGAGAGTGGGATGACGCTCTTGAGTTTAGACTAATATTGGATAAGGTTAGTCTTGAAAATCAAGCAGAGACTATTTCTCATATTCTTGTCGAGAAGTCTAAAGGCCTATTTGAACGTGGTGAGTTTGCTCGTTGCCAAGATGAGCTTGAAGAAGCATTCCGTTATGCTCCTTCTGTTTCTGCAAAGATCCTTTGGCTAAAGCTAAGTCTGACCAATGGAAATATGGATCGCGCAAAGTCGCTTCTTCTTGAACTTCTCTACGAACACCCAATGTATGCAACATTTGTTTTTGAATCTCTTGAAGGGGGATTTCGAGGTGAAGAAAAGTTAGTACAAAATTATAATACTAGGCTAGAACTTCTAAAAAACTTTTTTCTAGATATAAGTGATGCTGAGCTCTTACAGTCTCCCTCCGTTATTTTGACAAAGGTTCGCCTTTTAAAAAGAAGCGGGAAGGTACTTGATGCGTATGAACTTCTAAAATCTTGGACTGAACGCGACATCCGTTCTAATGAAGCACTTAAAGTTGAGTATATTAAGCTTCTCATCGACCTTGAGAAAAAAGATGAACTACTTATACATACTAAAGACTTAGTCGGAAATCTCGACAGTACATTAACTAAACATTTCTGTAAGTTATGCGGATATAATTCAGATGAAATATTTTGGAGATGCCCTCAGTGTCATGAATGGGAAACAATTCAGTTCCGTTTAAAGGTTTAGTCCTGATGAAATTATTAATTGCGATTATATTCATGTGCTCTTTTTTCTCATCAGTGGTCATTGCCAAGAAGGGCCATGTTGGTGTGATGTACTACAAGCATATATTTGGTAATGTTCACCAAAATCCTTCTCGTTATTCGTCTGCTCTCACAACGATTTCATGTGGACATCCTGTAAAAATATATTCGATAAAAATGGGAAACTGGGTAAAAGTTAAAGTGGGGGCTCAAAATGGATACCTACCCATGAGTTTTCTCTCAACAAAGCGACCTAAGTGTTTTCAAGATAAATATCCTCGGTTTTTTGATAAGTTTGCTCTAGGTCCAACGGATCTTTATTACTGGGGAAGGCTTTATGATCAATATGTAATCGGCAAGTCGAGGGTTCAGTAATGAAAAAAATCATTTGCATACTGATGGTCTTACTTATTTCTTCTGGAGCTGCTTTTTCCGAAGTAAAGGGACTTACAGAGAAAGAGGGGGAACTTCTCGACTTTCAATCGATAAAAAGTGTTCTTAAAAATGATGGTTTGGATGGAAATGCCAAAAAAAAGCAAGGCAAATATACCAAAGCAAAAA
>JAGLCH010000035.1 GCA_023146355.1 Bacteriovoracaceae bacterium
ATCAAGGAACGAGACATTGGCCCTGCCTCCTTTCCTGTCTCATCATACTTTACAGTTCGTGGACTATGGGAAAAAAAAGTCAATGCCCTTGAACTTTTTATCAAAGAGAATGGTGATGAAAAGATTGAGAAGCAAGAGCGACTCGTTTGGTTTATTGACTTCTACGATAGAAATAGTGGCAATATGTGGTTTACTTTTTTTGCAAAAAAACAGTCCTTAGGCAAGAGTGGAAAGTGGACAAAAGGTAAGATTACTTCCCATAAAATACTACAGAAATATATTCACAATAGCGACTGCGGTCAAATCGATCGCAAAATAATTCAAAGTATAGAGGACCCTTATAGTTATGGGAGCAGTAATAGTTTTACTGAATTCAATGATATTCTTTCTCTTGAGTATTTAGCACAACATCCACTTCTTTTTAGTGCTGAAAATGAATCTAGAAAGATGGAACTTACAAAAGGAAATTTTGAGGTTTTTTACAAAGAGAAGAGAGATAAGCTCTTTTTATCAGCTCCTCTAAAAGGAAGTATTCGTGGAAACGTTGTAATTGAGCAGGTCGGCACTTACCACTATCAATATACTTCACTCGGAAAAGAAGAGCTTAGGCTCTTCAATATTTTCGGTGGTGAGGAAATTTCTGTTCCTGTGGCCGAGAAGAAGCGTATTGCTGCTATTGCGGGATCGCTTACAAAAGTGGTCTCTGTTCATTCTGATAATCTAGAAATTAACGAATTAATCGATGAATTGTCAGTTCCTTCTGCTCCTGTCGCCTACCTTGAGCTTTTAGGTGAAGAGTTGGAAGTCTCTTTTTGGATTCGGCCGTATCAGGAAGCAAAAAAACTTTTTAGGCCAGGCGCTGGTCAATCTCAGACTGTAGTAAAAAGAGATGCCAAAAGGATAAAGCTAGTACGAGATCTTGATTGTGAGCGCAATAATTTTTCACGTATAATTGATAGTGTTGGGGAGTGGATTGACTTTCTTGAGGAGGGTGAAAATACATTTTCTTTTGATGGCCTTACAAGTGCGCTAGAAGTCCTTTATAAGTTAAAACAACTTGAGAAGTCAGGGCTTGTGGAGCTCTATTGGCCTAAGGGTGGAAAGCTTGGAGTTCACAGTAAAATCCTAGACTTTGAGCAGATTAAAATAAAACGTAAAGTATCCATCGACTGGTTTGCCCTAGAAGGAGAAGTGGAAATTGATGAAGGACTTGTTCTTACTCTTGCGGAGCTGATTAACAAAAGCACTAGCTCAGATCAAAAGGGCTTCATTAAGCTTGAAGATGGTGCCTTCTTAAAGATCACAGCTTCTCTAAAGTGTGAGCTTGAAAAAATTGATGCCCTTAGTAAGGGGGATGATAAGTCCCTTGCTCTTCACAAAAGTGCTCTTTTGGCATCGCAACAGTTTTTTAAGAAAGTTTCAGGTATTGAGAGTGATAAAGAGATTAACAAATTTTATCATGATCTTGATAGCATTGGAGATTCTCGACCATTACCCAAGTCAACCTTTAGGGCCGAGCTTCGTGATTATCAATTGGATGGATATCGATGGCTAACAACTCTATCGAAACTAGGGTTTGGTGCTTGTTTAGCAGATGATATGGGCCTTGGGAAAACAATTCAAACAATTGCACTTCTTCTAGATCGTGCAAGTGATGGGCCTGCGCTTGTTGTAGCTCCAGTATCTGTTTTGATGAATTGGGAAGATGAAATTAGCCGCTTTGCCCCCGTTTTAAAAATTATTGATTTTCGAACCCTCTCTAATGATGAACGTGAAAATATTATTACGAATGCTGGAAAAATGGAGGTGGTTCTCGCTAGTTATGGTGTTATTCAACGTGAGAAATCTATTCGAGAAAAAAAATGGAGTTCCATCGTTCTCGATGAGGCACAAGCAATAAAAAACCACAGTACAAAAAGGGCAAAGGCATGCCATGGACTTTTAGGTGATTTTAAGATGGTGACTACAGGTACACCTGTGGAAAATAACATGGGTGAATTGTGGAGCTTATTCCACTTTATCAACTCAGGTCTCTTAGGAGGCTTTAAGAATTTTACTCGACGCTTCACTGAGGGTGAAGGTCCGCAAATTTTAAAACAAATTATCGCTCCCTATATATTGAGGAGAAAAAAAACTGAAGTCCTGATGGAGCTTCCATCAAAGACTGAGGTCGTTTTGAAAAGTAAAATGTCAAAAGAGGAGCGGTCTTTTTATGAGGCCATACGCCGCAATGCCATAGACTCAATTGATGAAAATGAAACTTCAGGGAAGGGGATTGTAAAAGTTCTGGCAGAGTTAACGAAGCTTCGTCAGGCATCTTGTGACCCACGACTGATTTCTTCAGACTTTACTGTAAGAAGCTCCAAACTTGAACTTTTCCGTAGTCTCCTTGAGAAAATATTGGCGGGAGGACACAAGGTACTCGTTTTTAGTCAGTTTGTGCGTTATCTGAAATTAATTGAAACTGAGTTAGAGGAACTAGGGGTAAGTTATCAGTACCTCGATGGAAGTACCACGGTTAAAAAACGTGTGAAAGCAGTTCAAGATTTTCAGGGTGGAGTTGGAGATGTCTTCTTGATTAGCCTAAAGGCAGGCGGGTTTGGCCTCAATCTAACTGCTGCCGATTATGTTATTCATATGGAGCCCTGGTGGAATCCTGCAGTAGAAATGCAGGCCACAGATCGTGCACATCGCATAGGTCAGAATAATCCTGTGACTGTTTATAAGCTTGTGTCAGAGCACACGATTGAAGACCGTATTTTTGAACTTCATGGTGAAAAGAGGGAAATGGCAGAGTCGCTTCTTGAAGATAGCAATACTGTCCAGAAGCTTAACCCTAAACTGTTACTTGATCTTTTGAAGGTTCACTAGCCACATATTTTGTGTTCCATCATTCTCCCATGACTGTTGGATATGTGAATGTAAAAATCATTATCTTTCCGTTTTCTTCTGTATT